>CALUZQ010000003.1 GCA_944325225.1 uncultured Elusimicrobiales bacterium | reverse complement strand
GCGTATAGGTTCCTTTTTTCATGACCAAAATATTGGTATCTACAGTAGCATTTTCAAATACACCTGCTCCTAAATCAATTAAATATAGGGGTTGATATTTAGACAAGAATGAACGCAATTCTTCTCCATAACCTGCACGCATCCACTTATTGCTTGTGATATAAGTTAAAATACCGTCTTGTTTTAGCAAGTCCATTCCCTTTTTATAGAACAGGCAATAAATATCTCCCATGCTATTAAACGTTCTAAAGTTGTAGGGCTTATACATTTTACCCAACACGCCTTTGTTAGCCTGCAATGCAATATAGGGTGGGTTAGCAATAACTATATCAAATCCGTCTTCAACGCCGAACATCCACATTGGATCAAACCATGGATTAGATTTGTTTTTAAATGGCTCCCAGTCTGATAATTGATCCGCATATTCTTTATTTTTCTTTTGTTGGTCTGATAGTTGGAACCTACTATCTTCTATCAAAAATCGCTGTTCCGTGTGGAAAGTGCGTAACCATATCTGTGTCTGAATTCGTGTAAAATCTTCTTTTAGCTTGGTTTTTTCTTCGGCAGAGGAACGGAAAAATTCTTTGCGAATTCTTTTTAATTCTTCAATTAATTCAGTTCGTTCAGAAAATAATTCCATTTCCTGTTTTGGTTGTGGTAAGGGGACCAGTGTATTAGCACAGGCAAATTTAAAATCCAAGTTAGGAAGAGGTTGAGGATCGTCCGCTTCCTCATCGACAATAAGAGTTAAGAAGAAACGTAAACGCGCGATTTCAATGGCCATCTCTTGGATGTCGACACCGAAAATACAATCACGAATAATTTTGTATTTGTTACCGTAGTTGCGTTGGAACAATGAAGTGCTTGGGATAAGGTTTATCTCCTCGTATATTTCTCCATCTGGATCGATTTCGTTGAGGATAAACATTATCTTCTGCAATATTCCCATGGGGAAAGCACCGGACCCTACAGCGGGATCCAACGCTTTTAAGGTAGTTAAAGATTTAAAAATATCTAGTTTTTGTTGTTTCGTTAATTCAGGAGTTTTTGTAACATCAAACAATTCGTCTAAAATTCGGTCATTTAAGTTGGTTTTGTCTTTTAAATGAGTTCGTAGACTTGTAGTGACCATATAATCCACTATTTCACGTGGAGTGTAAAATGACCCTGTCATATTACGGGCGGACTGTTGCGTTTCAGGGTTAATACTTGCTAAAAGATTTTCAAAAATGCGTCCTAAAATTTCTGGATCGACAGACAGGTCCATATCTATGGACGTATTTTCATCAATTGTAAAGTTGTATGTTTCAAAGACTTCGAACAAGTCATGAAACCATTCGTTAGGAATAGTTAAGATGTTAAAATACTTAGATTGGTCAAATTCTCCAAGCTCATAGCAATCATCATCGTGTGGCTCAAACAAACCCCCGTTTAAGAAGGGAATATCTTTAAATAAACCCGTGGCGCATTTATTAATTCGGACCTCTCTCTTCTTGTTTAATGTTTCAAAAAATAATGGTTCCAATTTGTCATGATAATATGACTGTGTTCCAGATAAGGCCTTTAGTGAGAGAAGTTCTTCTGGGATGAGGGAAGAGTTATCTTTGCGAGTTTTCTTCTTTAGGAACCAACAGAAGATTAATCTGCCGATTAACCGGACAGCAAAATGCTCCTTAATCTGGTTTTTATCGGATGCCTTGGGGTGTCTCAAGTCCGTCAATACAAGTTGCTCAAACAAACGATAAATTTGCGCATAAAATTCTTTATTCACAACTTCCAGAGAAAAACGACTAATCAAATCCTGTGTGCAATCTAGCTCTTTGCCATTTTCTGAACGCTGTTTTATTGGCCCCTTCGAAAAGAGCATTGTTTCCGGAGTGTGTTTCTTACAGTCTTTCCCCAAAAGGAAAGAATAACGATGAGGATTGGAATATAGATATGAAATCTTCCCATTTTTTATTTCCACATCGGTGGTAATAAGAGATAAACGCCATTGGTCAGAGTTGGGATAGTAAAAAGCTACCAGAGCATTAGATTTACTATCATACTTTTTCATCAATGCCACAACTTCCTTCGTGATAGTGACACGCGGGTCGTGGCTACTATTTACGATGAATTCAAAAACCGATAAATCCAGGTCATTTGCCTCACCCAAATTATATCCCTTAGCTATATTTTTGAAATCAAAATACAGCTCTTCTTCGTTAGGGACAAAATCCTCTGTCAGAAAATCTTGTAAAAATCTTTTAAAGTCATTGCGATTATAGGCCGCTTGAACGTTAAATGTTTTCATGAATTTTAATCTCCTAACAATTCTTCAGATAGTAAAATGGTTTCTGGTTCGCTTTCGATTTTAGAATCTTTATTTAAGAGCGTTCCCAGATACTCTAGAGGTAGAAATAAGCGCAAATCTTTAAGGGCATCCTTATTAGTTGCACCGATTTCCTTGATTTTCTTCAAATAAAAAGTAGGCATCGTTTCTAATTCGATGACTTTTTTCAACTCTTCCAAATATTCTTTATCTAATGTACTACTAACCTGTTTCTGTAAAATTTTGATTATGCTTAGGGCCTCTTGTACAGAACGGCTTTTGGGTGCAGCATGTTTGACCAAGCCACTAGCTAGTTTGGCATTCTGATACAGGCCATAGAAAGCATCTGACACGGGTGCTGATTTCTCATCTTTGGCAGCTCTGAATAATGCCAGAGCCTCCGGAGGTGGTAATAAATGCGTTTCACCATTAGCGGTAGCAAGAGTAAAGCGGAATGAGTCCCCTTTTTTGGAAAACAAAAGCACGCCATTGGATACCTGTAAAGTGAATAAATCGAAATCCTTTTCCATCTTTTCAAGCCAATTGCCTTTTCTTCCAATCCTACAACGTGGAGGGAGTGAAATCGCCTTGTTGTATGTCTCTATATTAGTGGTTCTAATGCTATTTAATTCATTCCTATAGAATACATCCCAAGACTCCTTTTCCATTTTATTGGCTTCTTCTTGTATTTTTGCGCCTAGATAACCCTCTAATGTCTCATTGTCCGTTAGAATTTGGGTGTCCGCCCCTAAAATCGCTTGAAAGAGCTTCATTTTGAATGTACTTATTTCGTGAGTGTGACTCACTCTTTCTCCAGTTGCTGTCGGGAAAAAGTTATAAATGTACAATTCGTCAAAAACTTTCTTGTTGATACGATTGATACGTCCGAATCTCTGGATGACTCTAGTTGGATTGTACGGAATATCGTAGTTGTATATCGCTCCGGCTCTATGCAAACTGAACCCTTCGGAAATTGCATCGGTAGCAATCAAGACATCGTAATCATCTTTTTGATATCTCGTGGGATATCCTGCGTCGAAATTTGTTCTTATTATTTCACGATTAGCAAGACTGGACATAGAGGAATCGTATGCTAAAACCCGCAGTCCGGCATCTCTCATTTTTCTATACAAATATGTTTCCGTATCAGAAAACTCTGTAAAGATGATAATTTTCCTTTTAGGTTCCATCTTCAAAGAATCCTTAATTTGGTTTAAAATCATGTCGAATTTCGGATCACTTTTAACTTTGTCCCACTCTTTTATAATGTCGGATAAAAGTTCCATGTCTTTATTTAGTTCTTTCAAGAAGGATTTGCTCAAATATTTAGCAGGAACAAGCATTAGCCCTTTATCTATGTCTTTAGACAACATGGACTTTAGGAATTCATCTTCTTCGAACAGGGAGTTTTCTTCAATGATATCTTCCAAATCATCAATGTCGGGCAAATTGCCTTTCTTGCCGAGAGGAATCTGATGACCCTTTTCGTACCATTCCTTTAAGAATTCCATGGAATTTAACACACTATGTAGAGTTTTCAAAAAGGCCTCTTTAGAGCTTTCGAAACGCCGGACCAATAATTGTTGCATAAATTTGGCCATGTTATGTTGGCCTTGCTGGAAATCTCTTCCATCGAAGTATTTTTTAATATCTGCGGGTTCGCCTTCAAGATAAGTTAATGGTTTGTAGCGGGCTCCAATAAAACCATCATCACCAACTAGCCGCTGTAACGTTCTTTTGTATAAGTCGGACAATTCCCCCAAGTTATAAACCTGGGATTTTGGTGGTTTAACATTCGAGAAGTGAATATTTTGCTTTGCTAAATCTTCTTTATAACAAGTAAGGTTTTCCAAATCCACTCTAGTTCTACGAATGACAACCGGATCTAAAATGTCCCTTATCTTGGCTGCAAGTCTTCTGGATTCAGCATCAAACTCGGACTCGTTTGTTGTTTTGGCACGATGACTCTTCTTTAGTTTTTTATAGTCACTGACTAA
The DNA here is from genome assembly GCA_944325225.1 of uncultured Elusimicrobiales bacterium. Classification (GTDB taxonomy): domain Bacteria; phylum Elusimicrobiota; class Elusimicrobia; order Elusimicrobiales; family Elusimicrobiaceae; genus Avelusimicrobium. Next base: position 68,946 of record CALUZQ010000003.1, on the reverse strand, counting down.
AGCTGCCATCTGATTTCCCAAGTCACTTACAGTTTGAATAGTAGAGTGTGCAGGGATCTGGAACAGCTTTATTAAGGAAAAAATATCTTCTGGTCTATTGTTAAATGGGGTAGCTGACAATAAAAGTACTTTATTTCCGGCGCAGAGTCTGTGTAAGAACCCATATGCTTCCGTGTTTTCATTTCTATAACGATGGGCCTCATCGATAATAATCAATAGATTGTTCTCACCTTCGTGGTCTTTTACAGCTTGCTCTAATTTGCCAGGGGTATATGTACAGCAACCTCTCAATCCGAAATCAATTCCATAGGCCTTCCATTGTTCTTCCAGGTGTGGAGGTGTAATAATGATTGTAGGTATATCAAGGTTGGCCGCAATTGTAGATGCAATAATACTTTTCCCTAAACCTACCACATCTGCAATAATGCATCCGGAGTGCTTCTTAACTTTTGCCAAGCCCTCTCTAATAGCATCAATTTGATAGGACATGTCGAAGAACTGATTCATGTGGTCACGAGTCAGTTCTTTAGGAGTTTTAATGTAATCCTGATTTAACTTAAAAAATTCATCCAATACCTTTATGTACAGCAGGAATGGGTCGGGGTTTTGCTCCAACCATGTTTTAGATAGGACTTCCTTCTTAAATTCATCTTTGTTAAATTCTCCTACCAACGGTATAGAATCTTCCCAGAGCTGTTCAAAAATCTTTTGTGCATCTTTAAAGTCATTAGCATCTTGCAAATATACATTAATTTCATTTCGTGCACTAAGCCCTTGATAGGATAAATTACTTGAGCCAATAATTACTTTGCTATCATCTTGTCCGCTGCTCCCATTTTCCGGTGGAATATAGAACAAATACATTTTTGCATGGTTGGGGTCTCGTGTTTTTCTTACCTCTAGCGTGCCATCTTCCAATTTGTGCAAAAATAGCCTATATGACTTCTGAAATTCCTGATTATCAAATAAATCAGAGTTATTAATACTATCTTTGATATTTCGAAAATATTTTTCCCGAATAGACGCTATAGCTGGCATTCGAGAAGGCAAACTGGTTTCTAAACTGAATTCTCGTATGCAATTATTGAGATCCAGTTCGACATCCATTCCAACTAATATTCGAATTTTTTGTTTTGCAATATAGTTATAAATTGAATAGAACCCAGAAAAGAAAAAATAGCCCACTAGGAAGTCTAATTTTATAGATTTTTTAGACAAGTATTCTAATCTTTCTCTTAAAGTCTGTTGCCCAGCACTATTTGTAATAAATTTTGAGGCCATTTTTCGTCCTTATAACTATAATCATTGGTCTAGCATTAAACCAATATTAAGCCCCAAATGAGACAAAAAAACGGCTGTCATATTTGGGGCAACGAGACTTGGCCCAAATATAAACAGCCGCGGCCTTCTGCCATATTATTAATATGGCAGAAAGCACTCGGCACAGCGTATTGAAAGGATCAGTTCCGATACATTGTGCCTAAAACGACTGTTTTTGGAGTCTCGTTGCACTACTTTTGCAGTCCACCGTATTCCACATACGGTTCCAAAAACAGAATAAATTTTTAATAAGCCAGATTAAGGCTTATATCTATAATAAAAATCCTCCATTCATTCTTTGTTTTATTGTATACATTTATTTCTGCCCCGGCAATATCTCTTTTACTTCCTATGTACTAGAAGCATTGTTTCGTATATGTTTTGTATGTGTTCGGCTGTGATGGATAGGCCGTAAAGACTACCCATTATTTGGTTCAAAGATTTTTCTTTTGCGCCATCTTGGGCGGAGGCTATTTGCTCCTGCAAATCCGCTGGCAACGCCGCTTTCCAACAACATAGTCCTGCCTTCCGCATTAATACCGGATATATAGCTGCTGTTGGTAGTTGCCGCGGTGGCATTTACTCTCCCGTAAGTATGTTGCTCTACTCCTACCGCACTTCCGTTGGAGAGGACCGACAAGGTGCCCGACTCTAAGATATCCACCCCGCTGGCCACCCCATTATATACAGTCATACTCCCGCCAAAAAAGATATCGGTATTATTGGCTAATGCGCCAGCACCTACATATTGCGTTCCTCGGGAGTGTATTTCGGTATCATTGGCTACCCCGCCCGCAGAGATGGTCTGATATCCTCCTGAAAGAACGGTTCGGTTGGCTTCTGCGCCCGAACTGACATACTGGTAGCCGCTATTGAATATCTGGGTATCATGGGCTACCCCGCCCGAAGCAATATACTGACTCCCCCAATAATTAATCTCCGTTTGGTTGGCTACGCCGCCTTCCAGAACATATTGTCCCCCCCTTGAAGAAACCACCGTTTGGTTCGTTTCCCCTCCGGAATAAACAGTTTCCCGACCGCCGGATAAGACCTTGGTGTCAGAGGTCGTTCCATAAACGGCAACAGAAGTTCCGTTGGAAGCCGTCAGCCCGGTGGAAACCACGCCCGATGAAACCGTCACCGTGGCGGCCGCCGCATAAGGCGTTAAATTATTAACCAACATCGCCCCCACGGTAGCGGTATAGACCGCTTTGCGCCCCCCGTTATAAATACGGGAAACCAACCGCGCCCCCAGCCCGTGGCTGGAAACCACACAACACGAACTTACTACAGCAGCACTGCAGCTGGAGCAGTACTCTTGTTCTAACTGCTGGATAAAACGGCTGTCGTATATGTTTTCGGTTTTTGGGGTATGTTTAGACATAGGTTTCTCCTGTTAATTGGCGTTGGGGTTGGTTAAATGATGGTCTTTCATTAATTGTTTAATATGCCCAATTACTTGTTTGCCGGTAATCAGACGGGTACATTCGTATTGGCGGTCCGTATCTTTAAATTTCGGACACCAAAAAAAGTCATAATGGTCAAAATTAACATTCACATCGTCCCAACAGCCCTTGCAGCCGTGGCTGCTGTACACGCGGTAGGGGGTATAAAATTCGCAAATCGGCAGAGTAAAGCCGCTAATCATAATAATCGGTTTATGAGTGCACCAAGCCAGCCAGCTAAGCCCCGAAGATAACCCGATAAAAAAGTCGGCGTGTTCAATCAGCGCCACGCGTTCCTGCAACGGGATATTCCCCGTAAAATCTTCCGCTCCGTGCGGCATACGGTTCCACACATATTTATGCCCTACAACCGGCTCTTTGTCAATGCACAGTACGCGGTAGCCGATTTCTTTTAAATAGGCCACTACCTGCTCCCAGCCATAGCCGTTATTCCAAAACTTGGCCTGCGAGCTGGATTTGGTGGCAATACAGACATATCTTTCTTTAATTTTGCGTTCATTTCCCAACTTCACCCGAGGAGCTTCTTCCCGCGGGTCCACCCCCAGGATATATCCGGCTGTTTTATGCAACCCTACCTGCCTAAAATCAATGGGTTGGTGTGTATCGTTTCCCCGGAAAAATAACCCCAGGGTATAACTGGCGTAGGGGCGCTCAAAGCGTACTTTACCCGGTACTTCTGTAAAAAATAATTGCGGGTATTGGGCGGCAAACAACTCCACCATATTCCCAGCCATGGTTAATTCTGCTGCGCACTGGTGTTTCTGCTGGAAACGCTCGGCATAGGTCAGCCAACCAATGATATCCCCCAGCGTTCCTACCGGAAATTTCAGCTGTACTTCTTTTCCTTTTAAATCCAGCGTATGATTTAAAATCGGTTCCTTTTCACCCTGTATCCACACTTTAATACGAAACGGGATATAATATTTTTTGGAACTTAACACCCAGCCCTCTTCGGTATCGCATACGAATATGATATTGTCGCTTTCGGCATCTTCTATTTGCACATGCCATTTCCCTTTAGGGAGCAAAACGCGGGCTCCGTCATTAAAATCATACCGAATTCCCATCGGTCCTTCCTGTGTGGGCACCGGAGGAACCGGCACAATAAACGGATTGACCGGTTGTTTCTGCGCCGATACATTAACAGAAGCTGTTACATCGGTAGGTTTTTCCGCACTGGAACTAACAGCAATAGTGCCTTGGTTTTCAGTAGCATTGGAAACCGAAGCGGGCGCAGACGACACCGCCGGAGAAATTTGTTGTGCATCAGAGATGTTATTTTCAGCCATAAATTTCCTTGTTATAAACAGAAAAGAAAATGCTCTTACAAAAAGCATTCCCCAGCCGCTTTTGAGAATCCGGCCGGATTTGGTTTTAAATTAAATAAAATAGAATTATTTATTCACCCATATAAACAATGAATAAATTAATTTATTATACAAATTTTACTTTCTATTTCAAGTGTAGTAGTTTAAAGAAAGCTTCAATTCCTCAACTAAAAACGCAAAAAGATCCCCGCTCCTAATCGCAGAAGCGGGGATTCCAATAAGGTTTCTATGCTGCAGCTGCATTTTGTTGGCGGCACAGGCATATAGTTTCTTTGTGTAGTTTTCGCAACTCGGCACTATAACCTGGCACCGGCTTTTATTAATCGTTTCACATTTTCTTTTTGACCCAGCTCACGGGCAAAAAACAACGCGCTATGTCCATCCCTATCTACAGCATTGATATCCACCCCTTTCTTAATAAGCAAGGATATTAACTCCGGATCCGGATTGGACATAATCGCCCATATCAGCACCGTTCTGCCGTCTGGATTTTTCGTTTTTATAGAAGCCCCCTGCTCAATCAAATAGGGTATAGTTTCCAGCGGCCACTTTTCCGCAATAGCCCAGAACAATCTATAGTCCGTGCGTTTTTGGAGGAGTTCCTCCGGCGTCATTTGCTGCACCAGCAGATGCATTACCTTTGGATTTTTATTAAATTTTGCCGCAAACCAAAGCGGGATATGCCCCTGTTTATCGGCCGCTTTTAAATCCATGCGGTTTTTTACAAATTCCAGCACCACATCCGGCTCCGGATTTTCTTTAGCGGCCCACATGAGGGCGTCCATACCGGATTGATCTTGTCTATCCATAAGCGCCCCGCGGCTAATAAGCGCGGCAATCACTTTTGGTTCTTTATTAAAACGACCGGCATACATCAACGGAGTACGCCCTTGATTATCCTGCGCATTCAGATCCGCCCCATAATCAATCAGCTGGTTTAAATCGTTTGAGTCGGCCTGGTTCTGAGCGGCCCACATTAAGGGGGTGCGGCCGGCTTTGTCTTTAGCCGTTACGGAAGCGCCGGATTTAAACAGCAGCTGCACCAAGTTGGCACTTTTCCCGGCGGCGCGCATTAGCGGGGTAATGCCGGCTTGATCCGGTTGGTCTATCACCGCCCCGTTTTGAATAAGCAAAAGGGCTTTTTCCGTATCGCCATTCCTTAAAGCGACCCACATTAAGGGGGTTTGTCCCTTTGCATCCTGGGCATTTATCTGCGCCCCGCCCTGAATTAAGCGTTTGAAAATTTTTGAATCCACCTTTTTATAAGTGGCCAACATTAACGGGGTTACTCCGTCCCGATCGGAATCATTTATCAAAGCCCCTTTCTGAATTAACAGCTCCACCAAGTCCGGATTCGGATTTTCTTCCAATACAGTCATCAAAACGGTCCGGCCCCGTTTATCTTTGATCTGAATATCCGCCCCGCTGTTTAGCAACAAGGAAAATACTTCCGGATTAAATTTAAATTTAACAGCCCACATCAACGGGGTAACGCCTCCGTCATCCTGCGCATTGATGGAAGCCCCGTTTTGAATTAAAAAAGCGGCGATATCTGCCCGGGTATTATTTGCGGCGGCCTGCATAAGAGCGGTTTTCCCGCTATTACTTCGGGCATGGATATCCGCCCCGTGGTCCAGCAACAATTTCAACACGGCAGGATCCGACGAACGAACCGCCGCCAGCATCAGCGGGGTGATGCCTTGTTTCTCTTTCACATTTACTTGGGCGCCTGCCGCCAACAACTGCTCTATAACAGCGGGACTTGCATCAATAGAAAGGGCATGCAGCAGCGGGGTATATCCGTCCTGCTCGGCGGCATTTAAATTGGCGCCTTTTTTCAAAAACAGCGCGACCAGTTCCGATTGATTCTGCTGGTCCAAGAGATCTTTTTTGGAGAGCAAGGCCATAAAGGGGGTGCTTCCGGAAGCGTCTTTTGCATTCACATCGGCGCCCTGGTCCAAAAGCAGTTTGACCACCTGGGCATTATTTCCCAACAGCATAGCCCGCATGAGGGCGGTTCGGCCGCGGTTGTCTTTGGCGTTTATGTTGGCCCCCGCCGCCAGCAGCCGCTGGATAATTTGCGGATTGGAATTATCCCCCGCGGCCCACATGAGGGCCGTCTGCCCGTTTTTATCTTTGGCATTTACTTGGGCGCCGTGTTTGATTAAAGTGTCAATCGTTTCCGGTTCTTTGCCAAACGCCGCGGCTTCCATCAAAGGCGTATAGCCCAACTGGTTTTGGACATTCACTTTAGCCCCCAGTTCTATTAACACGCCTGCATTTTCCGGGAAAAGAGAACGCGCCGCATAACTTAACGGCGTATCGCCCTGTTTGTCCCGTGCGTTTACCTGAGCCCCGTGTTTGACCAGGGTGCGAATAACCTGCGGATTGGAATTCCCAAATGCGGCCAACATTAAAGCCGTGACATTGTTTTTATTCATCGCACTGATGCTGGCCCCCCGTTCAATCAGTAAATCAACCATTTGAGGATTTTGATTATACTGCGCCGCATACATCAGCGGGGTGCTGCGGTCTTTGTTGCGGGCATTTACATCGGCGCCGTGGTTCAAAAGCGATTCAATTTTGTCATCAGCCCCCAGCAAAATAGCCCGCATTAACAAGGTTTCGCCGCCAACCATCTGATTCACTTGGGCGCCGTGCTTCAGCAAGACCTCCGCCACTTGCGGATTGGAATTAGACAACGCCGCATACAGCGGGAAATCCCCATCTGCTTCCTTTTGATTTACTTTCCCGCCCTGCCGGATCAGCACTTCTATCATCTCCGGATTGGATACCTGACGAACCGCTCTGACAAAAAAGGATTTTCCTCTTTCATCTACTTCGTTTACATCAAACATTTCCTCTTTGATAAACTTTTCTACCTCGGCCGGGCTCATGGTATCCAAATTAAGCTGAGCGGCAAGACCCGGCTCCACTGGGGAAGTTTTCGGAGATAAATGGATAATTAAAAAAATACCGGCTACTAAAACGACTAACGGAAAAATTATTTTTTTCATTTTTTTCTCCTGGTTAGCGGCCCGACAACTGGCCGCGGGCTTCTGGCTTTGCCCGAAAAACAGATGTTTTTATTATACGATATCTAGGTAAAAAAATGATATACTGGTAAAAATTTACCGGATTGGAGGCCTTATGCTTCGCCAAGTTGGTGCGGCTTTAAGCCGCGATCAATGGAAAATCGTTTTTCTATTATTAAGCGCCCTTTTCTTAACCTATCTGCCTAACTGGACGGGCTGGATTGCTTTAAAAATGGGAATAAGCCGCTCCTTAATTGGGTTATTGATACTGGCCGAAATATGGTTGGCTAAAATATGGGTTCCGGCTGGATTGGGACTGACGGTTTATTGGGCTTCCGGAACGCGGCTGGACCGGCAGAGTATCAAACCGCTTTTGATATGGATTTTGCTATGGAGCGGCTGGGTGTTGGCCTATGGGCTTAGTATGCAAATGCCAGCCCAAACCATTCTCTCCTGGCGGGACACGCTTTTCCCTGTAAGCAGTTTTTGTTGGGTGTATTTTGGTCTTTGTTTTACCTTTTTTTGGCGGCTGTTAAATGTCCTGTTATGGTTGCTTTTCTTCCCCATAATGGTAGCCGTATTGGAAAAATGCTCCCTCAAACAGGCCTTTTCCCGGATATCACGGCACCGGGGAAAGGAAATTGCTTTCTGGATAGCGATGATTGTATATATGGCGGGCTATTTAATCATTTCCCTGGTGCTTTCCCTGCCGGGGTCGGCCCCGTTGCCGGGATGGGTATCCTCACTGTCGCTGTTGGTGTTTATGACAGGGTGGATAGTAATGACTTATTGCTTTGCCGTTTATAATGAAAATTACCCAAAGCCGTTTCCCAGCCCTGCGGCCCCGGCAAATGAGCCAGCCCGCCAAGAGTCCGCGGCGGCTTCTTCCCGCCCAGCGGATTTGGCCGCACAGCCAGCCGCTTTCTTTGAGCGGCTCCTGGCCCAAGATACACCCGCCCTACAACAAATGCTTGCTGCAAACCCGCACTTAACCCAAGCCGTTTCGGCCGCCAAAGGCAACACGCCCCTGCATATTGCCGCTTGGAACGGGTGGGACGAAATAGCCGCTGTAATTATGCAAGCCAATCCAAAGGCCAAACACCTGCAAAATGCCGACGGAAAATATCCCTTTGAACTGGCCCAGGAACAGGGGCATGTACAGCTGGCCCAACAGCTGCGCTAGCAGGACTGATTCCCTGTCCGAAAGCGGCCCCGGGTTTGCGTACCCTTCGCAAAAACCCGCCATTTAGGAATAAAAAATACAGTTTGCAATATGCAAACTGTATTTTTTAACCCACGACAAAAAGGGCTTACCATTTATAGTAATCTTTGTAGAAGAAATACTGTTTTAAGCGTTCGGTTAAGTATTCCGGCCCCGAAGCCGATACGGACGCCCAGGATACAAATCCGTCAAAACCCTGGTTGAACATCTGTTGGGCATTGATCTGGTCCGCCGTATAAGAACTGCACACAATAACCGGAATCGTATGCCCGCCCGCGCGCAGTTGGCGCACGCTTTCCAGCACACTGCTGTTGGCGACGGTCCAGTCCGTAATTAACAACTGGTACTTTTTATCAGCGGCGATTTCCTTGACCGCGGCTTCCGCCGTATCATAGAAAGTAAAATTCCAATTTTTAAATAATCCCTGGCTCTTCCACAAAGAATAGTGATGAAACACCGTCGGGTCGTCGTTCACCACAATCACATTTAAGTTTTCCGGCAGTTCCGCTTTCCGGGGCGGCCAGGCCATACGGCTGATTTGGGAGAACCACATCTCATCAAAAACGAATTCCTCTTTTTGAAAGCGCCGTCCGGTCCGCGGCTGGGGTTTGGCAAAAGCGCCTTTCATCATGGGGTTGATTTCACCCAAAGCAAACTGCACATACTCCAAAGCGGCATTTAACGGTTTATCGTTCGGATATACCTGTTGCAATTTCTGCAGTTTAATCAATAACCCGTGCCATTCCGTACCAATCACGCGTTTTTTCTCATCGGGAAATTGCACCGGCGAAACCGAGAAAAAAGTATAGACTTCAAAATTTTTGCGAAGTTCCGAAAATTCCGCCATAACCGTTTGATATTGACGGGAAAAAGCAAATTCCTGCCCGGTAAACGGGTGCGCCAACCGGGGCAGCTGCTGCGGTTCCGTGGGGCGGATATAGCTGCGCAAAATCCGCATTCGTTCCGGCACGCCGCGTTGAGATTCCCATTCGGCGGCCCGGTGCTGGCGAACCCGCGCCGCTTCTACCCGTTGTTTCCAAAGGGCTTGTACTTTCATTTGTTCGCCGGAGGTGTAAAGCCGGTCTAATTCATCTAAAATACTGCCGCTTTTTTGGATAGATTTTTCCGCACCGCTGCCGGCGGCCTGCTTTACCAACGCCTGCGTTCCCTTTACCAGGGGCTGCGCCTGCAGCCAAACGCTCGCCAAACAGAAAATCAGAAGAACTGCTATTCTCATAAAATGCCTCTCTTTAAAAAATCCTTTACTTATATTATCGGATTATTTTCCCTTTTTTCAAAGGGCCGTTGGACCCAATTTTATTTAGGCCCGGGCCTACTTCTAATACAAATTTATCCCTTGTGGCAGGCGTTTTCTTTTTTATAATGAGAAAAGGAGGATACATGAAAAAACTTTTAGCGGCAGTATTGTCTTTGCTTTTAACCGGATTTCCGGTCATTGAGGCGCAGGCCTGCACAGGAATTTCTTTCCGCACGCAGGACGGCGCCCGGCTGCAAGCCCGCACCATAGAATGGGGCAGTTTTTCGTTAAACAGCCAATTAGTTATTTTGCCCCGCGGTCAAAAAAACACCGCGCTGACTCCGCAAGGGCCAAACGGTCTTTCGTGGACGAATAAATACGGCGCGGTAGGAATCAGCGTGGTAAAAGATCCGTTCATCGGCGAAGGCGTGAATGAAAAGGGTTTGGCCGCCGGTATTTTCTATTTTTCCGGCTATGGCAGTTTAGCGCCGTTTAATCCCAAACGGACCAAAAAATCCGTGGCGGATGTAGAACTGGTACGCTGGATGTTGACCAACTTTGCCACCGTGGAAGAGGTAATCCAGGGGCTTAAAAAGATAGACATCGTTACCATTTACCCGCCCCAAAAAGGGCAAACGGAGGCCTCCACCGGGCATTGGCGCATTGCCGACGCTACGGGCCGAAGCATTGTGCTGGAAATTGAAAATAACGGCCAGCGGCATATTTACGAAAACACCGCCGGTGTATTAACCAACTCGCCTTCTTTCCCGTGGCAGGTAACAAATCTAAAGAACTATGTTCACCTGCAGCCGGGCGATGTAAAACCCACCGAATACGGCAAAACGGTCCTGGCCGCCTTTGGGGCCGGCGCGGGCATGTGGGGACTGCCGGGCGATATTACCCCGCCTTCGCGTTTTGTGCGGGCCTTCTTCTATTTACACACGGCTCCGGCGGTTAAAACGGCACGGGAAGGCGTGCTGCAGGCGTTCCATATTTTAAATAATTTTGATATCCCAATCGGTGTGGAATTTGCCGCCGGTCAAACGATGCCGGATCTGCCCAGCGCCACGCAGTGGACCAGCGTAACCAATATGACCCAGCCCGCTTTTTATTACCGCACGATGTACAACAGCCAAATCCGCGAGGTGGATTTAAGCCAAATAGACTTCTCCGCGGTAAAAGCCCAGGTACTGCCGCTGGATAAGGAACTGGAACAGATAGAAAAATTATCGTTCTAAACGAAACCGCCAAAAAAATCCTCCGCTTATTACAGCGGAGGATTTTTTAGCTATTAGAAACTTCTTATAGTTTAGCGATAATGGCCTGGGCAAATGCTTCGGTCGTAGCCGTTCCGCCCAAGTCAAAAGTAAGGGTCTTTCCTTCTTTTAAAACAGCCGTTAAGGCGTTTTCAATTCGCTGAGCGCCGTCCGTTTCGCCCAGATGGCGAAGCATCAGGCACGCGCTTAACAATAAGGCCGTAGGATTGGCTTTATGCTGCCCGGCCAAAGCCGGGCTGCTGCCGTGGACGGCTTCAAATACGGCGGCATGGGTACCAATGTTCGCTCCCGGCGCCACGCCCAGTCCGCCGGTCAGCCCGGCCGCCAGGTCCGATACGATATCCCCATACAAATTGGGCAATACCAACACATCGTAAATTTCCGGATTGATCACCAACTGCATGCACAGGTTATCCACCAGTACTTCGTCATAGGCAATTTGCGGATATTCCTGCGCCACGGCGCGCACGGCTTCTAAAAACAGACCGTCCGAAAATTTGCAAATGTTGGCCTTGCTGACCGCCGTTACTTTGCGGCGGTTGTTTTTAACCGCATACTCAAAAGCATACCGGGCAATCCGTTCCGAAGCGCCGCGCGTAATGCGTTTAATGGATTCGGCGGTATCTTCGTCAATTTTGCGTTCAATTCCGGCATACAGATCTTCGGTATTTTCGCGCACAATGACTAAATCCACGCCGCTGTAGCGGCTTTTTACGCCGGGCAGCGTTTTGGCCGGGCGCACACAGGCGTACAAATCCAGCTCTTTGCGAAGCGCCACATTCACACTGCGAAATCCTTTCCCGATAGGCGTAGTAATCGGACCCTTGAGCGCAACGCCGTTTTTGGCAATACTGTCCAATACGCGCTGCGGCAGAACAGTCCCTTCTTTTTCCAGCACGGCGGCGCCGGCGGATTGTTCTTCCCAATTCATTTTCACGCCGGCCGCTTCAATAATGGAAGTTACCGCACGGGTAATTTCGGGGCCGATCCCGTCGCCGGGAATCAGCGTAGCCGTATAGATTTTTGTCATACCAAATCAAACCCGCCGTGTTTTTTAATATGCGCCATCAAGCCGCCTTCGTTGAGAATTTTAATCATCACTTCCGGCAGCGGCGTAACGGGAATATCGGTTTTTTGCGTCAGGTTATGCACTACGCCGGCTTTCACATCTACGGCCAGTTCGTCGCCGGCGTTAATTTTATCGGTATCACATTCCACCAACAACAGCCCGATATTAATGGCGTTGCGGAAGAAAATGCGCGCAAAACTTTTAGCCAGCACCGCATTGACCCCCGCCAATTTAATAATGGTGGGCGCGTGCTCGCGCGAAGAACCCAACCCAAAGTTTTTCCCGGCTACGACAAAATCCCCTTTTTGCATAGAAGACGCAAAAGACGGGTCTGCATCTTCCAGCACATGTTTAGCCATTTCCGGCAGGTTGCTGCGCAAGTGAAACAAACGGCCCGGAGCAATATGGTCCGTGCTGATATCATCGCCAAATTTCCAAGCTTTTCCTTTCAGTTCCATCTTAAATCTCCCTCGGGTCGGTAATGTGTCCGGTCAGCGCGCTGGCGGCCGCCACGGCGGGGCTGCACAGGTAAATAAAACCTTTCGTATTGCCCATGCGTCCCTGGAAATTGCGGTTTTGGGTAGAGAGGCAAACTTCTCCGTCGCCCAAAATACCGCCGTGCACGCCCACGCACGGGCCGCAGCCCGGCGTTTGCACCGACGCACCGCTTTGCACAAAAATTTCAATCAGTCCTTCTTTTAAGGCCTGCAGCATCACATCGCGGGACGCAGGCGTAATAAACAGCCGCACGCCGTCGGCCACTTTTTTACCTTTTAAAATTCCGGCGGCGGCGCGCAAATCCTCTATGCGTCCGTTCGTACAGGTACCGATGTAAATTTGATTTACTTTTACTTCGGCCAGTTCTTTGGCTTTTTTGACATTATCCACCGTGTGCGGGCAGGAAACCGTCGGTTCCAGTTTAGACGCGTCTATTTGGATAATCCGCTCATACACGGCGCCTTCGTCCGGGCGAATAACTTTAAATTGATCGCCGCGGCCGTGTTCCTGCAGGTATTTTTTGGTTTTTTCATCGGGCGCAATCAGCCCGGCTTTGGCCCCCGCTTCCACCGCCATATTAGACAGGGTAAACCGGTCCGCCATTTCCATATTTTCAATCGTTTCGCCGCAAAATTCCAACGCCTTATAAGTGGCGCCGTCGGCACCGATTAAACCAATTAGGTGCAAAATCAAATCTTTGGCTCCTACGCCGGGCTGGAATTTGCCCGTTACTTCTATTTTAAAAGTCGCCGGTACTTTCAGCCAGGTTTTGCCTATCGCCATACCCACGGCCACATCGGTAGAGCCCATACCGGTTGCAAAAGCGCCCAAGGCGCCGGAAGTGCAGGTATGCGAATCGGCCCCGATTAAAATTTCACCGGGATTGACATATTTTTCCACCAACAGCTGGTGGCAGACGCCCTCGCCGATTTCGGAAAGCACCGCTCCCGTTTTTTTGGCAAATTCACGCAGGACCAGGTGCGTATTGGATAATTCCTTGCGCGGGCTGGGGGCGGCATGATCAATAAATAAAATGGTACGGGCCGGATTTTTTACCGTGGTAAAACCGGCTTTTTCCAATTCGGCCACGGTCAGCGGGCCGGTGCCGTCCTGCACGGCGGTAACATCTACATCGGCCACTACGAAGTCGCCCGCGCGCACCGGCGCGGGGGTATGGGCGGAAATGATTTTTTCCGCAAGTGTTTGTTTAAGCATTCTTTTCTTCTCCCAAGTAGTGCGGGGTAATGGTCATCACCTTGGCGGCAATGTCCGGATGGTGGTAAATAAAGCGCAGTTCGCTTTCCACCAACGGCAGTTGGTTATGCACATTGGCGTAGCGGACCAGCTCTAAAATTTCGCGGGCGTGGGCATCGTTCTTAAATTCCAGTTCCAGCTTTTCATACACATTGCGGAACCCTTTAATGCCGCCGTATTCGCCGGTGGTAATGACGCGGCCGGTTTCAATCACTTCCGGCTCGCCGCGGCCCAGTTCTTCAAAATCGTAAAGTTCATAATTGCGGCGGGCCTTTAAAGCGCCGTCGGCATGAATGCCCGATTCGTGGGCAAAAGCGTTCGCCCCTACGGCCGGCTGGTTAATCGGTATCGGTACGCCAAAAGCATACGAGGCGTACTTCGCCAGCTGCCACGCTTTATTTAAACGGATATTGGGATTTAACTTATAATCCTTCATACCGCTGCCGTGCACAATAGCCAGCAGGCAGGAAACCAAATCCGCATTCCCGGCGCGTTCGCCCAAGCCGTTTACGGTGGTGTTGATAAAAGCTTCGGAACCGCCGTCCACAGCGCCCTTGGCCCCCATGACGGAGTTAGCTACTGCCATACCCAAATCGTTATGGCAGTGCAATTCAATATCAATATGGGTGGCTTCGGCAATTTTGCGGATACGCTCATAAATTACATCGGGGGAATCATAGCCCAGCGTATCGCAATAGCGAAAACGCACCGCGCCGGCTTCTTTGGCGGCACCGGCAAATTCAATTAAAAAGTCCAAATCCGTGCGGGAAGCATCCTCGGCGTTTACCCCCACGCCCAAGGCGCCTTTTTCTTTGGCCAGCCGAACGGCGCGCACGGCTTTGTTTAAAATATCTTTCCGGTCAAACTTGCCGCCGAATTTACCGGCGAGCATCTGATCGGAGGTGGACATAGACAAATTGCAATACGCAAGCCCCGGCACATTTTTATAAGCCAGGTTTACATCTTCTTCCACAGCGCGCAGCCAGCCGCTTAAACGGGTTTTGGTAATAACGCCTTGTTTGACCAATTCCAAATTGGCATTTAAATAATTGGTTTCGTGGTTGGTAGTCGGGAATCCAAATTCAGAAAAAGCAACCCCCAACTCATTGAGATAAACATTCAGCATGGTTTTTTGCAGCTTGGATAAACCCAAGCGGGAAGTTTGCACGCCGTCCCGGTTGGTAACATCTACAATCCAAATAGTATGCTTCATAACAGCGGGTCCTCCAAAATCAGTTTTATATCTGTAGATTTTACCATATTTGGACGGCTTGGCCGGTATGCTTTTTCTCCCGCGGACGAACGCGGCACAGGCCAAAACCCGCTCCGCCACCGGGCCGGCAAAGAATTAAGAGAAATGGGATTATTCCGCCGATTTGTGAAGAAGTTCCTCAAACCGCACCGCCGGCAGCGGACGCGAGAAGAAATAGCCCTGGGCCAGATCGCAGCCGGTATGGCGCAGGAAATCGGCTTGTTCCTGCGTTTCCACCCCTTCGGCCACCACTTCAATTCCCAGCGATTTAATCATAGAAACGGCCCCCTCAATCACTTTATGGGCATGGGGATTATTTTCAAACCCGCTTAAAAATTCTTTATCCAGTTTAATGCTGTCAAACTGCAAACTCTTTAATACATTTAAGGAAGAATAACCGGAGCCGAAATCGTCCATCGCCACCGAAAAACCCAGCCGGTGCAGCCGGTTGATGACATTTTGGGCCCGGTCCAAGTTATTAAAAATGACGCTTTCCGTCAATTCCACTTCAATCATATGGTGCGGTACATCGTATTTATCCACCACGCGCAGCATTTGAGGAATATAGCGGGTATCGTTTAAGTGCAGGCGCGAAAAATTGACGGCAATCGGAACCTGCTGGTAGCCCTTTACCTTCCAAGCGGCCAGCAGCCGCACCACTTCTTCCAGGATAAACATATCCAGCCGCAGGATAAACCCGTTTTTCTCAAAAATTGGAATAAAATCGTCCGGCTTTACAAGCCCCTGTTCCAGCCGGTTCCAGCGCACCAGGGCTTCGGCCCCGCGCATTTGACCGTCTGAAAATTTACATTTGGGCTGCAGATAAACGGCAAAATCGCCATGGTCCAGGGCGGCCTCCATGGTATTTTCTATCTGTTTCTCAGCCACGATGCGTTTTCGGTCGGATTCATCATAAAACTGGCATTTGTCAAAGGACATTTTCTTGGCGTTCTCCAAAGCCAAATGGGCGCGGTCCAGCATAATATAGAAAGGGATATTTTCCTTGACTTCGTAAATTCCAAAGGCCACATCAATCATCAGGCAGGAATCTTCCACCGTGCAGTCCCGGCGCAGCTGAGTCGTAAGCGCTTTTAAACGCGCGCGGAAAGACTTTCTGTCAGTATATTTAAGAAGCAGGATAAAATTATCCGCCGTGGAACGGCAGAAACATTCTTCCGGGGCGACATTTTCCCGCAGGACGCGGGCCACCCGCTGCAACACCTGGTTGCCGCGTTCGTATCCGTGCAAATCGTTAATCACTTTAAATTTATTGATATCAAAAATAATCAGCGCGGCCTGCCCTTTGAGCCCGGCCAATTTGGAAGAAAATTGTTCACACATGCGGTTAAAATTATCCGCCCCGGTCAGCTGGTCCACAAACGCCGTTGTAAAAAGTTGGCGGTTGCTGTAGGCGCGCATATGCAGAATGTAGAAAATGAGCGCACAGAAAATCACAAAAACCGACAGGAATAAAATCAGCGACAGCCCGGTTAAATGCTGGGCCTGGTTTTCTACATAAGTCGTTGGCAGGGCCGAAAGCATATACCAGCCGTTTATTTTCAGCGGAATGAAATGCAAAAACCGATGCCCGCTTTTGCCGCGAAAGCCCACCATAAAGTGTTTTCCTTGGGCCACCTCTTCCCGCAGCGAGTAAGGCGTCATTTTCCCGTCAAACTCCACGGCGGCCAATTCTTCAAACACATTGGAAAAATCCGGATGGCGGTACCCCAACACCGGGGCTCCGCTCCGCTCTATAATCAGCGAATATCCCCGGTTCCCCATGGCCGACAGCGCCAAAAGCGGCCGGTAGCGCTGCGGGTCCTGCAGGGCGAACAACGCCCCCACCGGGCGGCCTTGGCGGGTTAACGCCACGGATTGCACCAATACATCTTTCCCGTCGGCCGGATCCGGCTGGCGGACGGACAAATAATGCCCCGTTTCCTGCGTGCGGGCCATTACATCGGCCACAAACACAGGGTTAAACGAACGGTCGGACGACAAATAGACGGCTCCGTCCGCGGTAATTACACCGAGCAGTTTAAAATAGTTGTGGCGGGTTTGGCGCTGTAAAAATTCGGTCAGTTGGGCGGAATCGGTCCAAGGGTAGGTATCTTCCACCGTAATTGCGATGGACTCTAAAATTTGCTGGTCGTTTTGAATCAGCCGGTTGAAATCGGCGGCGGCTTCTTCGCTGGCGGCGGCGACATGGGTTTTTACATCTCGCTGCAGGATATCGCTTACCTGTTTCCAGTACAATCCCACGCCGGCGGCAATAATAGCGGCCGCAAGCATAAAAAAACCAATAAACAGGCGGAACGAAATACGCTGCATAAAATACCCTCCCGGCGTGCACCCGGACGGGGGCCCCGCCGCGTAATTATTATAGCATTTATCCGCCAAAAGCCAAGCGGTTTTCTGCCGTCTGGAACTAGGCCCAAGCCGGCAGCCGTTTTTCGGTTTTCTGCAAAACCGAAAAAACGCGAAAGCGTGCGGGAGACATTTTGCCGCCGGGCAGGCAGGATACCCAAAACAAGCAGAAAATAATATAATTTTGAATACTATGAAAATCGCCTTGCTCCTAGCCGTCTATAACGAACAGGAAGCGCTTCCTTTTTTATGGGAAGAAACGCAGGCCGTTTTGCGTAAACTACCGCAGGAACAATTTGAATATATATTTGTAAATGACGGCAGTACGGACGGCACCTTGGGCTGGCTCAAACAGCTGGCGCAGGGAAATCCGGCGGTAAAAGTGATATCCCTTTCACGCAATTTTGGCAAAGAAGCCGCTTTAACCGCCGGGCTGGCCGAAGCCGCCCGCGCAGATGCCGTTATTATCCTAGACGCCGACCTGCAGGACCCGCCTTCCCTCATTCCCGCTTTTTTGGAAAAATACCGCGAAGGGTATGACATTGTCTATGGTCAGCGGCAAAACCGCCGCCAGGATTCCTTTTTAAAACGATTTACGGCCCGGTGTTTTTATAAGTTTTACAATGTTATAGCATCCCGCCCAATGCCCGAAAACGCCGGGGACTGCCGGCTGTTAAACCGCCGGGCCATACAAGCGGTGCTGGCACTGCCGGAACGGGAACGGTTTATGAAAGGGCTTTTTAATTGGGTTGGATTTCGCACGGCGCCCGTACCGTTTACCCGCCAGCCGCGCCGGGCGGGCAAAACCAAGTGGAACTACTGGCAGCTGTGGAATTTTGCCTTGGAAGGGCTGACGGCTTCCAGCACCATACCCCTGCGGCTGTGGACTTATTTTGGTTTTGCCGTGTCCGGCTTTGCCTTTCTATACGCGGTATGGGTGGCGGTGCAGAAAATGGTTTACGGCAATCCCGTCAGCGGCTATGCTTCGCTGATGGTAACCATTCTGTTTTTCAGCGGGGTACAACTCATTTCACTGGGTGTTTTAGGCGAGTATTTGGGACGAATTTTTATAGAAGTTAAACAGCGGCCGCTTTATTTCATAGCAGAAAAAATAAACTGTGATTAACGCTTTAAAACCCCCGGCCGAGCGGCCGGGGGTTTTCGTAACACTAAACCACTGAAAGCGGCGGCTTCCAGCCGGCACTAGGAATGAGCCGTCCCGGCTGAAGCGTCCGTTTGCTGTTGGCGGAACAGCCCCAGCGTCTGCTGGGAGTAGGCAAAGAACGGATAAAAATCATTTTCCGGATTACGCAAATCCACCTCCGGCAGCTCCGTATAGAAAAGTTTTTCTTTGGAAACGGCAAACAGCCGCACCCGGTCGGGCGCGGAAGGCGGCGGCAATTCTCCGCCGGCCGGCACAGCCGTCATTTGAGCCGTCAGTTTGCTGGCGTGCGCCAGCATGCGGGCGGCCGCTTCCTGCAGGGCTTCGTGGCCGTGCCCGCCGATTACGCCGCCTAAACCGCTTTTGCTGTTGTTTTCAAAATACAAACTGCTGTCCCCCAGCGAGTTAGTAGCCAGGAATAAATGTTTTACTTCGGTGCCGTCCAACATGGCCATTTCAATACCGGCCACGGAAATTTGATCCGGCCCGATTTCAATCACGCCTTTTCGGTTTTCCAGATTTTTGACATCCAGCCAAAAATTCCTCATATTGATATACGCTTGTTTCATAATTCCCCCTTTGGTTATATACTATAGCATTTTGGCCCCCTTTTTACGCGCCTCAAACGCATTAGACGCCGCCCGCATTTTGGGGTATAATAAAAGAAAAGCAGGAGGACCCTATGACTAATAAAGGACGCGCCGTAATTTTGATGATGGATTCTTTCGGACTGGGAGGCGCCCAAGACGCCGCCCGCTTTGGTGACAGCGGAGCCAACACGCTGGGGCATATTGCCGCCGCGCGCGGCGGGCTGAAAATCCCCAATCTGGCAGCCCTGGGTTTATTAAAAGCGGCCGAGGCCTCCTGCGGAGAAATGCCCCCGGCCGGGCCGCAAGACGCCCCCCGCGTCCAGCTCCCTTCCAAATACGGTTTTATGCGGGAAATCAGCAAAGGCAAGGACACTTCTTCCGGCCACTGGGAAATGGCCGGCGCGCCGGTGGAATTTGAATGGGGATACTTTAAACCGGATTATCCTTCTTTCCCGCCGGAACTGGTTGAAAAACTCTGCACCGAGGCGGGCCTGCCCGGCATTTTGGGCAACAAGGCCGCGTCCGGCACGGCCATTATTGAAGAATTGGGTGAAGAACATATTAAAACCGGCAAACCCATTTGTTACACTTCGGCCGACAGCGTATTTCAAATCGCCGCCCACGAGAAACACTTTGGGCTGGAACGGCTGTATCAAGTGTGTGAAATTGCCTTTAAATTGGTGGCGCCGTATAACATCGCCCGCGTGATTGCCCGCCCGTTTGAGGGGGAGCAAAAAGGCGAATTTAAACGCACCAAAAACCGCCACGATTATTCCGTCAAACCGCCGATGATTACGGTGTTGGACGAAATAAAAAACGCGGGCGGGGAAGTAATTTCCGTCGGGAAGATATCGGATATTTTCGCCAAGCAAGGCATTACCAAAGCGGTCAAAGCGTCGGGGCTGGAAGAATTGTGGAACGCCACCTTGGCCGAAGCCGCCGCCGCGCCGGATTTCAGCTTGGTGTTTACCAACTTTGTGGATTTTGATATGACCTGGGGGCACCGCCGCGATACCGCCGGCTACGCCCAGGGACTGGAATACTTTGACTCCCGCCTGCCCGAACTGGCCGCCCAAATGAAGCCGGGCGACCTGGCCTTTATCACGGCCGACCACGGCTGCGACCCTACTTACAAAGGAACCGACCACACCCGCGAACAGGTGCCGGTTATTATGTTCGGCCCGGGCGTAAAGCCGCAGTTTATCGGCGGGCGCAGCAGTTATGCCGATTTAGGGCAGACGATTGCGGATTACTTCAACCTGCCGCCGCTAAAATTCGGCAAAAGCTTCTTGCACGAATAACGAAAACCCCGGGAATAAATCCCCGGGGTTTTTAGATTAGAATTCCTCTGCTGCATAACACCAAACGGGATCATTCACCGATCCCCCGGGTGTACAATCCCCCGCTCCGCTATTGATGGCCTTGCACCATTTCTCATTTCCAAAGCAAACACGCAGCACGCCTTTTGGTGTCAAATAGACTCTTAATATATAATAATACGAACTCCTTCTTTGTAATTGTCGATAATGCTTTCCCGCATGCCAAAAGCCATACAGGACCCATACACTTGAATCATACTTAGGTTCTTCTATTCCCATATCTGTCATGACATTACCAGTATTAGAATATGATCCATTGCTCAAATAATAAAGTTGTTGGGCTTTTACCCAAGTATCCAAATAGATAATCGCTTGAGTCGCGCGGCTTTTCTCTACCGCTTTTTCATACTGCGGCAAGGCAACTGCAGCCAGTATGCCAATAATTAAAACCACCACTAATAGCTCTATTAGCGTAAATCCGGCGTTTTTTTCGCCGGGGAATGTTTTTTGATAATTTTTGCTCATACGCAAAATTTATCAAAAAAAAAAACGAGTCAAGGGGCGAGCCGCCCCTCCCGACTCTATGCCCGTTCATACGATTAGTTTTGGCCACATTGTTTATGTAATGTCGCACTCTACTAAAAATTTCTTAAAACACTTTGCTTATGTACTTTTTTGGCCACAAAACCCCTTCCAGGGGGCGGATATCCGTTGCCCGTTAATGCGATTTCTTTAAGCCACACTGTTGCCATACAACCGCGCTTACCCGGTTTATGTACTTTTTTGGCCACAAAAAAGTACCAAAAAATGGGGGCCCAGCAACCCATAAAATACACCTTTCGGACGGGTATTTTATAACTCGCGCCCCAGGCGCTCAAACAATAAAATACCTGTTCGTCCGAAAGCGTATTTTATAGACGGGTTAAAGGGCCCATAAACAACCATAAAAGAAAAAGCTGTTTTCCGCTTTGTTGTTACTAAGGATAGCCGTCTCCGCTTCGCTGTTGCTGTGCTTGTTGCTGTTGAACCGCCCCTTTGTCCTGTTTATAAAAAGCGGTTTTGTCGGAGCAGAAATTTTATTGTTTGAGCGCGGGAGCCCCGCGCGAGTTATAAAATTTCCCGCCATAACCTGCTTTTTATAGGACCCTGGGGGGCCAAAGCTTGGCCGCCCCTACTCCAGACCCGTTAATACGATTATTTAAGCCACACTATTCCCGCAAGGTTGCTTTCTTTTTATACTTTTTCCCGTCGGAAAAAGTACACCCCGAGCCGGGGCTCCCAATTCCAGCCAGCGGGGCAAAGCTTGGCCTCTCCACGCTAGTCCCGTTAGCGCGACTCGTTTAAGCCGCACTGGTTGCGCACAGCCGCGTTCTATCAAACCAATTCCGCACGACCCAGGATAAATGATTCATTGGACAAACAAAATCCCATAAAAAAGCCGCCCCAAAGGCGGCTTTCAAATTCACTGGGTTAATTAGTTATTTTTTACAAAAAGACTTAGCCATCTCAAATGCCTCTTTAATTTCCATCGGTTCCGGCCCGACATATACTTTGCTGATAAACATTTCATGGTTGGACACGGAATGGATAATCTCGTCCATCAAAAACCCTTTATCGGCTTCTCGTTCTACGGCATCAATTACGGCAGTCGCGTCCTTGGGCGCCAGGATATTCTCCACCCCGCAGTGCAGCATTTTGATTGCGCTGGCGTCCTCGTAGCGCAAACGCCCTTTGAACAACGGAAAGCTGACCACACACCCTTTGTAATTTAAGCGTTTTTTAAGCAGACCTTTGATTACCCGGTCCGAAAGCATGGCCTGGTTATCATTATCTATATTCGGGAAAATCATATCGGAAGGCATAATGGCATCGGCCCGGCGGAAAATATGCTTATACGGCACGAATTCCGCATCTTCCATTTGGGCCAGTGTTTTAAGTGCTCCGGAAACCCCGGGGAAATACTTAATGCAGTTTAACGCGCCCCCGTTAGAAAGCCCGGCAATAAAATCCCCGGCCAAATGGGTAACCGTCAGCGGCACATCGGAAAACGCCGGCGGCGCATACCCCAAATCCACCACCGGGCAAAGCACCCAATCCAGCCCCATGCTGCGCGCCATACGGGCAATCAAATTGCCTTTGCGGTAGGCGCCGTCCTGCGGGTTGGAAAAATGCTGTAAAGCGTCATTGGCCGGAAGAAGCGGCGCATCGGGAATGATTTCGCTTAAATCTTCGTTGATATCGGCACAAAACAACAACCGCCCGTACGGCGAAACCTCACTCATGCGGCGGGTAAAATCCAGGGTTTGCTGGGCCGTCCCGCCGTACACACAAAACCCGCCTACGCCGCGGCGCGCCCATTCTTCGGCTTCCTGCAAGCTGCTTTCTCCAAACCAAAAACCGGGAAAAACAATACGGGCGGGTTTCATACGCATTCTCCGATAAAATTAAAACATTCCTTCCTGTACGCCCAACACCGAGGGAACTAACGCTTCTTCCGTACCGGAAGGAGCCACTGCCTGCAAATTGGTTTCGGGTTCCAACGCAACCGGCGGCAGATCCGGCAGTACTTCGGGTTTGTGCGGCGTTTTAAGCCATTGAATCAAAGCCGGCCGCAGGTATTTATCCAGCATTTCATGCGAGGTTAAATCATACGCCGTAAGAAAGGTAACTTTCCCCTCTCCCGCCGTTAGAAACGCCACATTTCGTATCACACTGGCTTCCAAAAAACTTTTTTTATCGGCTGCGCCGGCCGCAATTAAAATATCTCCCTTGTATAAGCGCATAGCCGGAATGGACAGCACATCTTTGTTATTGGTCGTCGGGCTGATAAGCGCCAGCGCGCCTATATCCGGCGAGAAACTCATACTTTTCGCCGCCACATTGGCGCCTAAACCGGCCCCCAGCACGGCTATATCCGCGGCAGAAACGCCGTTTTTATCCAAAAAAGCAACGGCCGCTTCCACATCGCGCGTCATTTTATTGTATTCGTTATCTACGCCTTCTTTGGCAAAACTGTATGCTTCGCCCTGGCCGATACTCTGCCCGTGGCCGCGCAAATCCAACGCCAAATAGCCGAATCCTTCTTGGGAAAGGTCCTTCTTAAAAGAGGCAAATGCCTCTTTGTTTTTTCCCAAGTCGTGCAGCAGCAGAACCGTCTTTTTCCCTTCCTGCGCCGGAAGATACAGCGCCGCCAGCTCCCAGCCGTCTTGCGTGGAAAGCGTAACGGATTGTTCTTGTGAATCCGCGCCCAAAGCAGGAAAAGCCAAACCGGCCACCACCCACAGCGGCGCGGCAATTTTTAATAAACGGCCTAACATGTTAGCGGTCCAGAACCTCTTCGGGCTTAAACCAGAGCGCAATTTCCTTTTCCGCATCTTCCGGCGAACCGGACGCGTGAACGCAGTTTTGCATAACATCGCCGATAAACCGGCCAAAGCTGCCGCGGATCGTCCACGGAGCGGCTTTTTCGGGGTTGGTGCTGCCGATTTCCTGGCGCACTTTGGCGATGGCGTTTTCGCCCTGAAATACGAACGCATAAATTTTGTGGTTGGGCACATTGTTAAATTCACCCATCATATACTGGATGACTTCTTCCAGGAAGGGTTTTCCTTCCAAATTTTTATAGTGTGCACGCGCCAACTCTTCCGTCAGCGAAACCACTTTGGCCCCGGTCATTTGCAGGCCGAGGTGATCCAACCGGTCCAAAATAAGACCGCTGATGCGTTTTTCAATAGCATCAGGTTTAATCAGAACAAGGGTTCTTTCCATATATCTCATATGTAAACATTATACCAATCTTAAAAAACCTGTCAACGATTTTACGGACGCGTAAGGATTTTTGCCCAATACGGGGAAACATTAAGGTATAATAAATAAAACGGAGAGGATTTTATGGCTCAAGAAAAACCCATTAAATTCGGCGTTATCGGCGCCGGCAAAATTGGCACTTTTCACACCCGTACGCTGGCTAAAATGCCGGGTGTTTCGCTGGTAGGCGTGTGCGACCCGGACCTGATGCGGGCTCAAAAACTGGCTTGGGAGCACAACTGCACCCCTTATTCCAAACCGGAAGAACTCGTCGGGCAAGTAGAGGCCGTGATCGTAGCGGCCCCCACACAGCTGCACCATAAAATCGGTATGTACTGCCTGGAACGCGGCGTGCATACGCTGGTGGAAAAACCGATTGCCGTTACCATGCAGGAAGCGCGCGACTTAATCCAATGTGCCAAGCGCCACGGGTTAGTATTGCAGGTGGGCCATGTAGAACGCTTCAATCCCGCTGTTGTAGAAGCGGTCAAATATATTCAGGATCCCCGTTTTATTACCATCAACCGCCAAGGCCCTTACGACGGACGCATGGCCAACATCAGCGTCGTGCTGGATTTGATGATTCACGATATTGATTTACTTTACACCCTCGTACCCAGCGAAGTCGTTTCCATAGACGCCGTGGGGCTCAGCGTATTCTCCCCCCACGAAGATATCGCCAATGTACGGCTCCGTTTTGCCAACGGCACCGTGGCCGATGTTACCGCCAGCCGCGCCAGCTTTGAGCGCGCCCGCTATATGCATTTATTCCAGCCCAGCGGGTATGTATCGGTGGATTTTATGAATGCGCGGGTAAAAACTTACCGCAAAGAAAAACCCGTCATTGAAAATATGAACGACTTGACGGTTACTTATCCCAAAGTGGAAAAACAACTGCCCATCACGGCCGAAATTCTACACTTTATTGACTGCATCAAAACCGCCAAAACACCTGCCCCCAGCGGCGAAAAAGGCACCAAAGCGCTGGACCTGGCCCTGCAAATTTGCGAAAAAATGAACCGTTTTGATATTCCCAAAACAGGGCACCTGCATACGCCAAAACCGCTGCAGGCCATCGGTACCGTCGCCCGCGCGGCCCAGGCCGTGCTGGACGAAACCCTGGGACATTTGAAAGGAGATGATAAATAATGTCCACCATTACGCCCATTACCAAAAACATTTTGCTCGTCGCCGGCGATGTATCCGGGGATATCCACGCCGCCGGGCTGATTCGCGCTTTAAAAGAGGCCGATCCCGAGGTGCGCATTACTTCCGTGGGCGGCAAACAAATGCAGGCCGTCAGCGATGTTTTTCTGTATGACTTAGCCAGCAAAGGCGCCAGCGGATTTGTGGAACCTTTAAAGAAAATGCCGCTATGGATTCAGCTAATGAACCAAATCCGCGATTATATGGAAACGCAAAATCCGGTGGCTTTAATCGTAGTGGATTTTTACGGGTTTAATCATCAGATTTTAGGCATGGCCAAGCACCGCCGCATTCCGGCCTATTATTATGTAACGCCGCAAGTATGGGCCAGCCGCCAATACCGCGCCAAACGCCTGGCGGAACTGACTAAAAAAATGTTTACCATTTATCCGTTTGAACCGGAATTTCATAAAAAATTTGGCGGAAATACGGTATTCTTAGGGAACCCGCTGCTGGACCAAATGCCCGCCCCACTGGACAAAAACTATCAAATTACCGATACCAAACAGCACGCATGGAAATTGGGCATACTTCCCGGCAGCCGCATGGGCGAAATCAAACGGCTGACCCCGGTTTTCTACCAGGCGTTTAAACAAGTGCTTAAAGAATTTCCCAATACCCAGGCCTATATGTTCCTGCTGCCCGACGCCGACGAACAAGTATTCCTGAACCTCATCGGTGAAAAGCCCCACGCCAATTTCCATTTAGTAAAAGACCAACACTACGAGCTCCGCTCGCAGATGGATTTTCTGTTGGCCTGTTCCGGCACCGCCACCCTGGAAAACGCCCTGCTGGGCCTTCCGATGGTGGTGGCCTATAAGCTGTTTTGGCCGACCTATCAAATTGCCAAAATGGTGATTAAAGTGCCCTATATTTCCCTGGTAAACCTGCTGGCGAAAAAACCGCTGGTCAAAGAGTTAATCCAGTATGATGCCACCCCGCGCACGCTGGCGGCCGAAACGATGGCTATGTTCCAAAATCCGGCCAAACTGTCCCAAATGCGCGAGGAATTGTTAAGACTGCGCGATTCGTTGGGAAAACCCGGCGTAGCCAAACGGGCGGCAGCGGAAATTTTAAATGATTTAAAGCACGAGTAACTTTATGGCGGACGCACCGGATTTGCCGTTTTTGCTGCACAAATTTAAAGAATACAATCCCAATCAAGACACCACGCTGATTGAGAAGGCCTATCATTTTGCCGAAAAAGCCCACGAAGGCCAAAAGCGCGAAAGCGGCGAACCCTATTTCACCCACTGCCGGCATGTGGCCAATATCTTAATGGACTTTAACCTAGACGCCGATACCATCTGCGCCGGCCTCTTGCACGATACGGTAGAGGATACTCCCGTAACGCTGGACGATTTGAAACGGGAATTTAATAAAGAAATCGCCCACATGGTACAGGGCGTAACCAAAATCAGCGACTTGAAATTTTCTTCTACGGACGAAGAAACCGTAGAAAACTGGCGCAAAATGCTCATTGCCGTAGCTGAAGATGTGCGCGTGATTTTAATTAAACTGGCCGACCGCACCCACAATATGCGCACCATGGATGTCATGCCGCCCGACCGCCAAAAATTCAAGGCCTACGAAACTATTTCGCTCTACGCCCCGCTGGCCCAGCGGCTGGGTATGTTTACGATTAAGACGGACCTGGAAGACCTCTCTTTTAAATACCTGCACCCGCAGGAATACGCCAGCATCAAAAGCCAGGTGGAAGCCCGCACCGCGGACCGGCAGGCCGCGCTGGACGCTTTCAAAAAGCAGCTGGAACCGGCCCTGCAGGCGGAAAATATGCAATTTCGCATTCTGGCCCGCGCTAAAAATTATTATTCCATTTACCGCAAAATGCAAAAACACAACTGCACTTTTGCCGAAATACAGGATTCACTGGGCGTGCGCATTATTACCAAAACACTGCAGGACTGTTACCGGGCCTTGGGGCTGGTGCACAGCGTATTTAAACCCATTGCCGGCACTTTTACCGACTATATCGCTACCCCGAAAGCCAATATGTATCAAAGTATCCACACCACGGTACTCTCCCCCACGGGCGACATTATTGAAATTCAAATCCGCACCGAAGATATGCACCGCACCTGTGAATATGGTATCGCCGCACACTGGCGCTATAAAATGGGCAATGTTAAGCAGGATAAAAATTTTGACGAAAAAATAAACTGGATCCGCCGCTGGATTGAATGGCAGCAGGACTTGACCGCCCCGCGCGAATTTCTGGAAGGATTTAAAACCGATGTCAACCTGCAGCAGATTTTCGTATTTACGCCGCGGGCAGATGTAAAATCCCTGCCGGAGGGTTCCACCCCCATTGATTTTGCCTATGCCATTCATACCGATATCGGGGATCATTATGTAGGGGCCAAAGTAAATAACCGCATGGTGCGTATGGATTATGCCTTTAAAACAGGCGATGTGTGCGAAATTATCACCCGTAAAAACGGCGCCCCCAAACGCGACTGGCTGGAATTTGCCAAAACAGCCGGGGCGCGCAGCCATATCAAGCGTTATTTGCGCAGCAAAGGGGTGGAGTTATGAACCCCTGCCCACGCTGTTCTAATCCCATAGACGAAACGGATAATTTCTGCCGCCACTGCGGCCGGAGTTTAAAACCGGGCACGGGCTTTTTGTTTTCCCACACGGGGATTATTCTGATGGCTTTTGTACTGGGGCCTTTTGCCCTGCCGTTTGTGTGGCTTTCCAAAACCATCGGCACGGCCGCCAAGTGGATTTACACCGTCCTGCTGGCGGCGGTTGGCGTTTATTTTGCAGTCCTTTGCTATCACTCCTTTTTGCTTGTGCAAGAAGCGGCCCAGCTGATGCTGGGCGGCGGATTTTGATTTTTCCCCTCGTTACTGCCATATTTTTGTACAATATAGAGTACCCTGTTGAAAATGCAAGGAGAAATCAATGACATCAGAAGTAGCAACCGTTAAAACCGAAAAGCAGCCCGCTGGTCTGTATGTGTTATTTTTGACCGAAATGTGGGAACGCTTCAGCTACTACGCCATGCGCGGTATTCTCGTGCTGTATTTGATTAAAGTCATGCAGTTTTCGGAATCTCACGCCAGCAAAATTTATGGCGCAGTAACCAGTCTTATTTACCTCAGCCCGCTGTTGGGCGGCTATATTGCCGACCGCTTTTGGGGCCAAAGACGCGCCATTATTGTAGGCGGCATCTTAATTGCCTTGGGCCAGTTTGCTATTGCCTCTAACCCGACGCTGTCCTTCCTGTATGCGGGTTTATTCCTTTTAGTGCTGGGCAACGGCCTTTTTAAACCGAATATTTCCACCATCGTGGGCGAACTGTATGAAACCAACGATCCGCGCCGCGATGCCGGGTTTACCATTTTTTATATGGGTATTAACCTGGGAGCGTTTATCTGCAACTTTGTAGCGGGCACGCTGGCGGAAAAAGTAGGTTTTAGCTGGGGCTTTGCCGCGGCCGGTATCGGTATGATTTTTGGGCTTTCTATTTTTATCTGGGCGAAAGATAAATATCTGCAAGGCCAAGGTAAAAAACCCAAAAAACTGACCAAAGAAGAAAAATTGGAACACCCCAATACGCCGTTAACCACCGAAGAAAAACAGCGCATCGTAGTTATTTTCATTATGGCGTTTTTCAGCATTTTCTTCTGGTCCGCGTTTGAACAGGCGGGCGCTTCGTTAACGATTTTCGCCGAAAAATTTACCGACCGCTTCATCTTCGGTTGGGAAATGCCCACCTCTTGGTTCCAGAGCGTGAACCCGATGTTCATCATCTTGTTTGCGCCGCTGTTTTCCAAACTGTGGCTGAAGTTGGCTAAAAAGGGGATGGAACCCTCTACTCCGGCTAAATTTGTATGGGCGTTTATGTCGCTGGCGTTTGGATTCTTAATCCTGGTAGCGGCTTCCTATGTATTGCAAACCACCGGCGCGAAAGTAGGCATTTTCTGGTTGGTATTTGCGTATATGTTCCACACGATGGGCGAGCTGTGCTTGTCCCCGGTGGGGCTGTCCTTAGTAACCAAATTGGCGCCTTTGCGCTTTGCGTCTCTGCTAATGGGAACCTGGTTCCTGGCCAACGCGTTGGCGAACTTTACCGCCGGCTTCTACTCCGGTTATTTTGGACACATCAGCAACATTCAGTTCTTTACCTGGCTGGTTGTAATGCCGGTGTGCGGAGGGCTGATTTTGCTGTCCATTAAGAAGTTCGTTATCAAGTGGATGAACGGTATCCAATAAGCTTTTAAGTACCGCAAAAAACCCCGCCCAAAAGGCGGGGTTTTTATTGGATTATTTCTCTTAAAATCTTTCATACGGTTATACATTTCGGATATTCCAAGTAAACAACAAGCATTCTCCTTTCATTCTGCCGCCAATAAATATCCCCGCCCCGCCCGGTGGTTTTAACACATAACAAAACCGGAACAGTTTCGTTCCGGTTTTTACTTTGATTCCTGCAGAAAAACTTATTCCGGCATTTCGGTTTCGGGCTCTTCCGCGGGCTCTATATGCAGCGAAGCCAGCAACATATCCACCAGCCGAATATCACTGGGGTACTGCACCAACTCGCGCGCCTTGGTAAGTGATACCCAGCGAATGGCCAGAATTTCAGAAGCGTCGTGTTTTCCAATCCGGCCCAGTTTCTTCATTAAATACCACTGAACCATCTTTTTGACATAATTGCCTTGAAAAGTAAAAGCATACTTAACCCGAATCATCGGCCGGACGATAACGGCTTTATAACCGGTTTCTTCCAGCACTTCGCGCAGGGCGGCCTGCCGGGGTGTTTCCCCGGGTTCAATATGGCCTTTGGGGAAAGTCCAAATCTTTTTCCCCTTCATATTTTTGACTTGCACGAGCAATACTTTCCGCCCGTCCAAAATCACGCCGCCGCACGAAAATTCGGAAACGATCATATGCTTTTCTCTAAGTTATAAGCCGCATTGAGGATTTTTTCCTCTTTCAAAATCGGCCCGTAAAACTGTACGCCAATCGGCAGACCTTTGGCATCTTTGCCAAACGGCACGCTGATTCCCGCCAAGCCGCCAATGTTACCCTGGCAGGTGTACAGATCCGCCAGATACAGAGCCAAGGGATCTTCGTCGTGCTGGCCCAGTTTAAAAGCGGTCGTAGGAGAAGTAGGCGTTAACAGCACATCTACTTTTTCAAACGCTTTTTTGAAATCTTCGCGGATTAGTTCGCGCACTTTCATCGCTTTTAAAAAGCATTCTTCGTAGCGTTCTGAAGTCAGCGCGTAGGTGCCGATAATCAAGCGTTTCTTTACTTCCAGCCCAAACGGCGCGCGGGAACCCTCGTAATAGGCGTTTAAATCTTTGGCTTCGTTATCGGCATATCCGTAACGGATTCCATCGTAGCGGCCCAGGTTGGAACTGGCTTCCGCGCTGGTAATAATGTAATAGCAGGGGGCCGCATATTTGGCAAACGGAACCTCTACTTCCACCAATTCCGCGCCCAATTCTTTTAACCGATCCGCCGCCTGGGTTATTTTTTCTTTAATATCCTCTCCCAGTCCGTCTAAAAATCCTTTTGGAAGTCCCACTTTCATACCTTCCAGCCCGTTTGTAAACTGGGCGTTATACGCCGGCACCGGCGCTTCCAGCGAAGTGGAATCGTGCACATCTTTGCCGGAGATCACTTCCAGCACTTGAGCGGAATCCGCCACGGTGGCAGATAAAATACCTACTTGATCGGCGCTGGAAGCAAACGCAATCACGCCATAGCGGGAAATGCGTCCATAGCCGGGTTTAATGCCCACCACGCCGCAAAATCCGGCCGGCTGACGCACCGAACCGCCCGTATCCGTCCCCAGGGCAACCGGCACCATGCCCGCCGACACGGCCGCGGCACTGCCGCCGGAAGAGCCGCCCGGAACGCAGGTCAAATCAATGGGGTTCTTTACCGGCCCATACACCGAAGTTTGGTTGGTGCTACCCATGGCGAACTCGTCCATATTGGTCCGTCCGATAATTACCGCATCGGCCGCCAACAACCGTTCCACTACCGTAGAAGTATAAGAAGCGACATAATTTTCCAGCATTTTGGAACAGCAGGTGGCTTTGTGGCCTTTATAGAGGATATTGTCCTTAATAGCCACCGGTACGCCGGCCAACGGCCCCAGTTTTTCGCCGCGGGCGCGTTTGGCGTCTATTTCTTTGGCGCGGGACAGCGCGTCCTGCTCAAAAACTTCTACAAAAGCGTTTATGGAAGGGTTCAGCTCGGCGATTTTAGCCAGAGAATCGCGCGTTATTTGTTCGGCGGTTTTTTCGCCGGCCGAAACGGCTTTTACAATTTCTAAAGCAGTCATCATCTTACAACACCTTTTTTACCTTGGCGCAGCCGGCCTGTTCTTCATCAAATGCGCCGCGCAGTTTGGCCGCGCGGGACAGGTCGGAAAAGGGCTCGTCCGGGCGGATATGCGCACAATGGTTTACATTCGTTAATTTCACGGAATCTGTATTTACGGCAGCCAGTTCCGCCACCCATTTAAAGAGGGCTTCCAACTGGGCTTGGTAAATGGATACTTCCTCTTCGCTGACGCGCATCTTGGCCAGTTTAGCGGCAAGTTCCACATCTTTTTTAGTTATTTCCATATAAAATACTCCCTTTGAAAGTATATTTTATATAATAATGGGGCCGTTTGGCTATACTCCGCCGGCGTTCTCAACGCCCGCGGATCCGATGGCTGCGGCAGGGGGTTATATGACGGAAGAAATCAAACACCAAGAACCGACTCAAAACCAAAAGAGGGACGATTACCGCAACAACTTAAACGGCGGGGAATATATCAACAGCCATTTTACGCTGTCTATTATTGCCGTTATTTTATCGTGCTTCACGGGATTTTTTACCATACCGATTGCTTTGGCCGCGCTTATTTTATCCTTGCGGGCACAGGATTGGGCCCGCGACGACCGGCTGGAAGAAGCCCGGCGCGTGGCCTGGTGGGCCGGATTTTGCGGCTGGCTGACCATTTTGATTGCGATTATCCCGCTGATTCTGGTAATCTTTTTTGGCGGAACCATTCTGGCGCTGTTAACAGCCATGTTGGCTACCGCGTAATTTTACCCGTACAAAAACCCCGGCTTTATGCCGGGGCTTTTTTATGAGTCCCAATTCATTGATTTACATAAATAATTTCCCAACTCCGTAAACCCTTCACATTCCACTTTATTGGGATAAGAAGAGTGTTCCAGCCACAAGCTAATCTCCGCATCACGCCCAGAAGTAATATTTCCTTTTATTCCCCGTGCGTGATAATAAATTTTTATTCGGTTGGCCCCCGGTACAGCTGTAGGCCCGGTAATATTGCGAATATACGCAAAAGGGCAACCCATTTGATGTTGTTCTACATTTAGTTCGCACACTTTGGCATAATCCACATCCAGGTCTTCCACGGGGATGGAATATTTCCCATTCGCCAAATAGTACATTTCCTGGGCCCTTACCATTCCCTGCGCCAGCTGATAGTAGTTCATCAACCGTGTTTTATTTACTACCCGTTGGTACTGCGGCAACGCCACCGCCGCCAATATGCCAATAATTAAAACGACCACTAATAGCTCTATGAGCGTAAATCCGGCGTTTTTATCGCCGGGGAATGATTTTTGATAAGTTTTGTTCATAGCCAAAATTTATCAAAAAAAAAAAACGAGTCAAGCCCGTTTAACTTGACTCGTTTCACTAACTTTAACAAAGAATTTACAGCAGTTCCAGCGGGGCGAACTTGAGCATAAATGTCCGCCGAACCCCGTTTCCAAAAAGAACGGTGATTTTGGCGCTGTCGCCCGAGCCGGCCACCGCCACGATTTTGCCCTGGCCAAATACGCCGTGTTTCACAAGTCCGCCCACGGCGGGTTCCCCGCTTTTAGCAGTTGCCGCCGGCTGTTCGTCCGCCGGTCCCGCCGCGCCCGCCGGGCGCGAAGAAGCCGATGCGGAAACAGAGGGCTTGGCATACAAGGACCCCAACCCCGCCGAACCTCTGTAAGACGGGGCGGTATAATCCAAATCATCGTCCTCTTGAATTTCATAACCGTCCTCATCGTAGCGTTTTTGAAAACGGCTCTTGGAGGCGTAGCCCTCAAAAGTTTCGTATCGGTTGCGGCCGAAATTGTTTTTGCCGCGGGCATATCCGCTGCCGTAATGACCGCCGGAATACGACCCGCCTGCACCCGCACCGTATAAGCCGTAGCGGGAGCGGTAATCGGTATAACGCGGCTGCGAAGCGCGCGCTTCCTGCACTTCGCTTTCGTCCAGCAGGCCGCTTTCAAACAAAAAGCGGGAAGGCAAATTGTCCTGCAGCTGGCCGAATTTGCGGCGGGTGCGGGCATAAGTTAAAAAGAGTTTTTCGCGGGCGCGCGTCATCGCTACATAGCACAGCCGGCGCTCTTCTTCCAGATCGTCCTCGTTGTCCCGCCCGATCGGAAACAGGTTTTCTTCCAATCCGGTTACAAAAACATGGTTAAACTCCAGCCCTTTAGCCAGATGCACCGTCATCAAGGTAACAGCGCCGTTTTCGTCGGCCTGGGAATCGTCCTCCCCCGACAAAAGCGAAATCTCCTGCAAAAAGTCCGCCACGGAAGGTTCTTTCTCGCCTTTATAACAGCGGATTTCATACCCTTTTACGGCACTGATTAATTCTTCCAAGTTCTGTTTGCGGCTTTCGGCTTCGGGGTCCTTTTCCATTTCGGCTTTTACGGCGTCTTCGTATCCGGATTCCGCCAAAATTTTACGAAAAATCTCCGCCGGTTCCGTCAGCAGCATATCTCGGCGCCAGCTTTCAAACAGCTGGCAAAGGTTCTTCGCCGCTTTGCACGCCGCCGAACTTAAACCCGGCACATAAGCCGCCTTGCCCAATGCATCATACAGCGAAATATGATTCTGCTCCGCATATTCCAATAACCGATCCTGCGCTACCTTGCCCAACCCGCGCGCAGGCGTGTTGATAATACGAAGCAAGCTGACATTGTCGGACGGATTAACCAAAATACGCGCGTAGCACATCATGTCTTTAATTTCTTTTCGGTCATAGAAACGCACCGTTCCCACCAAGCGGTAAGGAATTTGATAGCGGCGGAAGTATTCTTCAAAACTGCGGCTTTGGGCGTTGGTGCGGTAGAAAACGGCCACTTCTTTTAAGCTGGCGCCCTCGTCCACCAGGGCTTTGATGTTCTGGCTGACCCAGCGGGCTTCGTCGCCCTCGCTCATCAGCTCGCGCACTTCAATCGGGTCTCCTTGGGATTTATCAGTAAAAAGGTTTTTCTCTTTGCGCTTTTTATTTTTAGTAATCAGCCGGTTGGACGCGTCCAGAATGGCTTTGGTGGAACGGTAATTTTGCTCCAGCGTGATAATTTTAGCGTCCTGAAAATCCTTTTCAAATTCCAAGATATTGCGAATGTTGGCTCCGCGCCAGGAATAAATGCTTTGGTCCGGGTCGCCCACTACGCACAGCTTTCGGTGTTTGGCGGCCAGCATTTTGGTAATTAAGTATTGGGTGTGGTTGGTGTCCTGGTATTCGTCCACCAGGATATACTGGAAAAAATCCTGGTAATAAGCGCGGATCTCTTCGTGGTCGCGCAGCAGAATAACGGTTTTAACCAGCAAATCCCCAAAATCCAGCGCACCGGACGCCTTGAGTTTCTGCTCGTAGCGGCGATAGACCTCGGCCGCTCGGATTTTAAAATCCAGCCCGCTGGCCGTTGCGCTTTGCATCAGCGTTTCGGGCGAAACCATATCGTCTTTGGCGCGGGAAATAATACTGACGATTTGATTGATTTCTTTTTTAGGGTCTTTAATCCCCATTTGCTCCAAAATCAAGCTGACCACTTTCTTTTGGTCGGAATCGTCATAAATGGCAAAATCGCGCGAGAGCCCCAACGCCTGGGCATTCTGCCGCAAAATACGCACGCCAAACGAGTGAAAGGTATGAATCCACACGCGGCTGCCCGCCCCGGGCACGAGCGCTTCCACGCGTTCGCGCATTTCCTGGGCGGCCTTGTTGGTAAAGGTAACCGCCAGAATGCGGGCCGGGTGATAACCGTCGGCAATCAGTTTGGCGATTTTGGTCGTCAGCGTTTTGGTTTTGCCGGTACCGGCGCCGGCCACAATCAAACACGGGCCTTCCTCGTAATTGACAGCTTGCAGCTGCTGGGGATTTAATGATTTTAATGCGTCTTGCAGATCCATTTTCTTATGCCTTAGATACCCGAATGCCCAGCCATTTTTTACCTAACGAGGCACCCATCACAGATTCAAAAATTGCAAAATATACGATATTAAGCAAATATCCTACTCCCGCACCTACTAAAAAAGCGGCACGGGCAATCACCGCTTCCGGCTTGCCCAACAGGGCCAGCAACGCCCCTATGATACCGCCCAATATCGCCCCCAAAATAAGCCCGGCAACAGAAATAAATACAAAATCAATCAAATAAGCAGCGCATAATTTCCAAAATCCCGCTTTTTCCATAAGAATCTCCTTATTTTTGTAGTTTCAGTTGGACAAAAGTTTCAATATGTTCGCTGTGCGGGAAAAAATCAAAAGCTTCCACCTGCAAAATTTCGTAGTGGGGCGTAAGGATTTTTAAATCCGCCGCCAGCGTAACGGGGTTGCAGGAAATATACAGTATATTTTCCACGCCCGACTCGGCCACCGCTTTGGCGGCCTTGGGGTGCATGCCGCCGCGGGGCGGGTCCAGAATAATCAGCGCGTTTTGGCGTTCAATGGGCTGTTGTTTGACGAAATCCTCCACCTTAGAACAAAAGAACTGCACATTGGTTACGCCATTTAGTTTGGCGTTTTCAATACCGTTGTAAACGGCCGGCGCGACGCTTTCTACGCAAATGCTTTTCTCGCACAGATCGGCGCAGGAAAGCGAAAAACTGCCCGCCCCGCCGTACAAGTCATAAATGCGTTTGGGCGCAATTTTTTTCACTACCGCGCGCACCCGGGAATACATTTTTTGGGCCGTGCGGGTATTGGTCTGAAAAAAGGCCTGCGGCGAAAGTTTAAACAATACTTCCCGTTCTGTTTGCCCGTCCGGCCGGGTTAAAATGATTTTTTCAAAAATGTGGTCTTTGCCTTTCAGCACCCGCAGCGATTCAGGCGCGGCGGTATCGGCCAGCCCGTTGTTAACGGCCGCCATAATATGGGCCTGCGGGAGTACTTTTTCTACCGTCTGCACAAAAGTTTTTTCGTTAAAATCGTCCGTTACAAACAGCACCACGATTTCTTCGCCGGTATTTTTGCCTTCGCGCACCAGCAGGTGCCGCAAAACGCCGGTATGTTTGCGCT
The DNA here is from genome assembly GCA_944325225.1 of uncultured Elusimicrobiales bacterium. GTDB lineage: Bacteria > Elusimicrobiota > Elusimicrobia > Elusimicrobiales > Elusimicrobiaceae > Avelusimicrobium. Next base: position 32,202 of record CALUZQ010000003.1, on the reverse strand, counting down.
GGTCGTAATACTCCAGGTTTTCGGCCTGGGCCCACCCGCGCAGGGCCTCCAAAAGGGGAATCAATTTTTCGTTAAAAAGGGCGCACTCGGTGATATCCACGGCCCGGTCCCAGCGGCCTTTGAGTTTAAAACCCAGGGCATTTTCAAATTCCAGCGGCCGGGTTTTATTGGCCGGATCCTTTTTATCGTAATCGGCGCGCCATTTGACCTGGTGGCAAAAGCCCAATTCCACTTTGTTGCGGAAGTAGTGGGGGTCGTCCGTTACGGTAACGGGGATATCCCCCGTCCAAAAATCTTTTAGGGTTTGCTGCAGTTGGGCGCGTTTGTGGGCTACCTGTTCTTCGTAAGACAGGTTTAAAAGCGCACAGCCGCCGCATTGACCAAAATGTTTGCAGGTAATCTTAGGCATTGACTTTAAACAGGCAGACATCGCCGTCCTTCACAATATAATCTTTCCCTTCCGAGCGGATTAAGCCGTGTTCTTTCAGGGCTTTTTCGCTGCCGTATTGGACGAGATCGTCAAAAGTATAGACATCAGCGCGGATAAATCCTTTTTCAAAGTCGCTGTGGATTTTGCCCGCCGCCTGCGGCGCCGTACAGCCCACGGGAATCAGCCAGCTGCGTACTTCCACTTCCTCGCCGGCGGTAAAATAGGTGCACAAATTCAAGAGTTTCATGCCTTCGCGCACGATCTTTTCAAGCCCGGTATAGTCGCTGCCGGTTTCGGCCAAGAACGCCTTTTTTTCTTCTTCGCTAAATTCGGCGATATCGGCTTCAAATTTAACGGACAGTTCCACAAACCCCGCCCCGTTCTCCGCCGCGAATTTTGCCACTTTTTCGGCATTTTCGGCGTTGCGCTTTTCGGAATTATTGCCCACATACAACACGGGCTTGGCCGTTAAAAACTGGTAATCTTTCAGTTCTTCCGGCTCTAATCCCAGCGAGCTGACCGGTTTGCCGTTTTCCAATGCGGCTTTGATGGTTTTCATGCGTTCCCAGGCGGCCACGGCGTCTTTTTTGCCGCTTTTGGCGTTGGAACCCAGCCGGTCGCACACTTTGGAAGCGGTTTCCAAGTCGGCCAGCATCAGTTCGGTATTAATCACTTCAATATCGCGCAGCGGATCTACGGAATTCATCACATGGGTTACATTTTCGTCCTCAAACAAGCGCACCACATGGATAATGGCATCTACTTCGCGGATATTGGCTAAAAATTTATTGCCCAGCCCTTCCCCTTGGCTAGCCCCTTTGACAATACCGGCAATATCCACAAATTTAATAAACGCGGCCGTTTTCTTGGGCGGTTTGAACATATCAAACAGTTTATCCAGCCGCTTATCCGGAATCGGCACAATCCCCACATTGGGTTCAATCGTGCAGAAAGGATAGTTGCTGGCTTCCGCGCCGGCACAAGTCAGCGCATTAAAAAGGGTGGATTTGCCCACATTGGGCAGCCCAACAATACCGATTTCCATATAAAAAGCTCCTTAAAAGTGAGGATAAAACGGAATAATTACTTATATTTTACCATTTTACCGCGGCCCATATCACGCGGCAACAGCCGCAAAAAACCCCGCTGGAAAGCGGGGTAAAATTCACAAAACCGTCCCGTACGAGATTCGAACTCGTGATCTCCGCCTTGAGAGGGCGGCGTCCTGGGCCGCTAGACGAACGGGACTTCTGTATTTATTTTACCATATTTATTTTATGCAGGGAACCGCCGAAGCACTCCGCTAATTTTATATAATAGATATGTTATCTGTTCAGACTGCCGATATATTTTTTCAATACGAGGTATTTTATGGAATTGTCCGTTGTACAAACCACCTTGCTTTCTTTGCTGATTGCAGTGGTATTATTTCTGCCGCTTACGGTACATAAAGTGGAAGAAAATCTGGAAGCGTTTTTATTTCTCTGCGGTGCATTTGCGGTAACGGTATCGCAAGTGTGGAGCGGACATTTGGTATTAACGGCGCTGGAGGACCCTATCAAAATTACCCTGGCGGTACTGGTGGCGGGTTTATTGTTCCGCAAATTTAACAAACACCTGCAAAAACTCACGCAAAAAGCGGTAAAAGTACTAGGGCTGCGCTGGACGCTGTTTGCCATCGTCTTTTTGCTGGGGATTACTTCCAGTTTGATTACCGCCATTATCGCGGCGCTTATTTTGTCGGAAATAACTGTTATGCTGCCGCTGGAGCGAAAAGGCCGCGTAAAACTGGTGGTTTATGCGTGTTTTTCTATTGGTATGGGGGCGGTGCTTACTTCCATTGGCGAACCGTTGGGAACGGTAGTCCTTTCCAAGTTATCCGGCGCCCCGCATTATGCGGATTTCTTCTTTTTAATTGACCACCTGGGCTGGTTTGTACTGGGCGGGATTTTATTTATGTCCGGCCTGGCCAGCGCTATCCGGGATAACCCCATTCAAAAAGCGCCCGGCCCCAAGCCCGCCGAAGCCGGCCAGGAAGAACATACCATAAAAAGTATCGTCGTTCGCGCGGCCAAAGTTTATTTATTCGTTATGGCGCTGGTATTTTTGGGCGACGGGTTAAAACCGTTGGCTATGCAGACGATTTCCCACCTGTCCGCCAGCTGGCTGTACTGGATTAATATGCTTTCCGCCGTGCTGGACAACGCCACCCTGGCCGCGATTGAAGTAACGCCCGATATCCAAACCCGCACGCTGACTTTCCTGCTGATGAGCTTGATTGTTTCCGGCGGTATGCTGATTCCGGGCAACATTCCCAACATCATCTGCGCCTCCAAACTGGGCATTAAAAGCAAAGAATGGGCCAAAGCCGCCGTTGGCTTGGGCGCGGCCGTGATGATTGCGTATTTCATTATTTTGAGTGTTTGCCTGTAGCTTTTCCAAACGCCTAAAGCCGTTCCCCGCCCGGGAACGGCTTTTTTATGCTTTTTAGGGAAATAAAACCGTTAATTTTATATAATCTGCTTATATTCATATCAAGGGGACAATTTATGAAAATTCATTCTTTCAATGTACAGCCCAACCTGCCCGAAAACATCAAGTTTTTAGAAGAGTTGGCCAACGATATGTGGTTTACCTGGAACTGGCAGGCCATTTTGCTGTTTGTGCAAGTGGATCCCAAGCTCTGGACGGCCGCCAAAAGAAACCCCAAATGGTTCCTGGGCTGCGTACCGCAGAAACGCTTTGAAGAATTAAGCAAAGATGAAAATTTCGTACGCGATTTAAATCAAGTCAAAGAAGCGTATTACAATTACAAAAATAACCAACATACCTGGTATCACGAACACCGCCACGAAAACGGCAATTTGCTGACGGCCTACTTCTCTATGGAATACGGCATCGGCGAAGGGCTGCCCATTTATTCGGGCGGCTTGGGTATGCTGGCGGGCGACCATATCAAATCCGCCAGCGACTTGGGGATGCCGATTATCGGCGTCGGTCTATTTTATAAACAGGGCTATGTACAGCAGGTGCTCAACCGCGAGGGCTGGCAAAACGAAGAATACCCCGATAACGACTGGGCCCATATGCCGGTGGAACGGGTTATGAAAGACGGCAAAGAAATTACCGTGGATATCCCTCTGGGCGCCGAAACCGTTAAGGCCTGCATCTGGCGTGTACCGGTGGGGCGGACCTCGCTGTATCTGCTGGATACCAACCTGCAGGAAAATACACCGGCCCAGCGCGCCATTACCGAAAAACTCTACGGCGGCGACCGGGAAAACCGAATCCGCCAAGAAGTAGTCCTGGGTATTGGCGGCGTGAAAGCGTTAAATGCGATGGGCATTTATCCCACGGTATATCACATCAACGAAGGGCACAGCGCTTTTCTGCTGTTCCAGCGCATTATTGATATTATGCGGGAAAAGAACCTCTCGTTCGCCCAGGCGCGCGAAATTGTATGGGCCACCTCGGTATTTACCACGCATACGCCCGTCATCGCCGGCAACGAACATTTTGACCCGGCGCTCGTGCGCAAATATATGGATTTTTACGCCCGCGAAATGGGAATCTCCTGGGACGAATTCTTAGCCCTGGGTAAAGAAAAAGCCGATTCTACCACTTATTGTATGACGGTAGTGGCGCTTCGGCTGTCGGCTTTCTGCAATGGGGTTGCCAAACTGCACGGGGAAGTCAGCCGCGAGATGTGGCATAACCTCTGGCCCGGGCTGCCGATAAGCGAAGTGCCGATTACCAGCATTACCAACGGTATTCACAGCTCCTCCTGGATTTCGCACGAACTCAACGAACTATACCGCAAATACCTGCTTAATAACGATCAGCGCGGCGAAGTGGATCCGTCCGACGCAAAAATATGGGATAAAATTGCCGACATTCCCGACGCCGAGCTCTGGAATGTGCATACCATTCGCAAAAATAAACTGATTGATATGGTGCGCGGCCGCTTAAAACGCCAACTGACCCGCCAGGGTTTAGATGTAATGAGCGTTAAAAAAGCCAGCAAAGTGCTCCGCCCCGATACGCTGACCATCGGCTTTGCCCGCCGCTTTGCCACCTACAAACGGGCCACGCTGTTGTTTAAGGATTTGAACCGGTTGGATAAAATCGTCAATAATCCGCAGCGGCCGGTGCAGTTTGTATTTGCCGGCAAAGCGCACCCCGCCGATACGGCCGGTAAAGAATTTATCAAAATGATTGTGGGGCTTACCCAAAATGACCCGCGCTTTAAAGGCAAAGTCGTTTTTGTGGAAGACTACAACATGAACACCGCCCGTTATATGGTGCAAGGAGTGGATGTGTGGCTCAATAACCCGATTCGCCCCATGGAAGCCAGCGGAACGAGCGGTATGAAAGCGGCTTTAAACGGCGCGCTGGCGCTGTCTATCCTGGACGGCTGGTGGGACGAAGTCGGCCCGTGTGATTTCGGCTGGTCTATCGGCGGTGCGGAAAATTATAAAACCGAAGCCGAACGCGATGCCGTAGAATCCGAAGCGCTGTATAACCTCATTGAACAGGATATCGCCCCGGCCTATTACGCCAAAGACGCCAACAGCGAGTATTCCCAGCCGTGGCTGTCGTTAATGAAAGAATCCATTAAACATATTGCGCCGGTCTTTAACACCAACCGCATGGTAAAAGAATACTACGAAAAATTCTATGTACCGGCCAACAATTACGGGTTAATTTTAAACGAACCCGGCAAAGCCGAAGCGGTAGCCGCCTGGCGGCGCAAAATCGCGGAAAACTGGTACCGCGTGAGCGTAACGGATATCACGCCGCAGCCCGAAACGGCGATTCTGATGGGCGATAAAGTAAACTTCAAAGCCCGCGTGGTGCTGGGCAATCTGGCGCCGGAAGAAATACAGGTAGAACTGTATTTGGGCCAACGCGGAACGCTGGGGGACATCGTCAAAGAGGACGCTATTGATATGACCTGCACCGGCAAAGACGGCGATGCGTATCTGTATGAAGTTTCTATGTCGCCGCTAAACAGCGGCCGCCAGGATTACGCACTGCGGATTCTGCCTTTTAATAACGACCTGCCCAGCGTGCTTACGCCGCTGTTTATCCGCTGGGAAGAGTAGTGGTCCGTCCCCGGCTGACGGGAAAGGACTCATTTTAGATACAACGGCCGGGAAAATGACCGAACATTTTTCCGGCTGTTTGCGGTAAATGTAGGAAAATAATTTATGCTGAACATTGTTCTTGTAAACCCGGAAATTCCATTCAATACCGGCAACATCGGCCGCTCGTGCGTAGCCACGGGCACCCGGCTGCACCTAGTGGGAAAACTGGGTTTTAAAATCTCTTCCAAAGAAATCCGCCGTTCCGGGCTGGATTATTGGCCCAACCTGGATTACCGCCGCTACGAAACCTGGGAACTGTTTCTGGAAGCGGAAAAACCAGCGGAAGAAAAAATGTTTTTTCTCTCCACCAAAGGCAAAACCGCCTATTGGGACGCCGCCTACCCGCCGGACGCTTTCTTAATTTTCGGCGCCGAATCCTGCGGGCTTCCTAAGGATTTTTATGAACGCTACCAACACCGCCTGTTTACGATTCCCATGCCGGGACCGGTGCGTTCGCTGAATTTATCTTCTTCCGCCGCTATTGTGTTGTTTGAAGCCCTGCGCCAAAACCGCCGCTGACGGCTCTTGGGGATAAAAGAAAACCCGCCGGTATCGGCGGGTTTTTAAAACACACGGATTTAATTATTCGGTAAACCGCATCAGATATTTCCCGCCCGATAATTCCATACCGATATTTTGGCACAATTCCGCATCGCCGGTGCATTCAATATACTGCAAATCCCCGCCAGAATTATACGCTTTTAGCGTATAGCTGCTGTCATCGCGGGAAGTGGTTACCGTCGCCGAACCGGCCGTCCCGGAAGTTAAAGTTAAACGGGGCGCCGTAAAATACTGCTCTTTCGTAAAATCGCCGGACACAAAAGTACCGTTGGAAGCGGAAGTAGCCACACCTGTTGCCGTATAAGAATTCCCATTTATTACATACCGCGCATTCACGATATCGCTGGCCGCCCGCAAATTGGTGATGGCCTCCATGGCCCGGCCGCGCTCCATAGACGCACGGTACTTGGGCAAGCTGATGGTTACCAATACTCCAACAACCACCATTACAATTAATAATTCAATCAGTGTAAAACCCTTTTTCATAATGCCTCCAAAAATGAGATAGTTTATTATATAAATTTGCCCCGGGCCGAAACAACGGCCGGCAGGCAAGGTTTTTGCGGTTTTATTTTATAAAATAAATAGAATCGGATTTTCTATGAATGTCAAAAAATTATTTTGGATTTTATTTCTGCTGAACCTGTTTAATTACATAGACCGACAGGTGCTTTATGCCGTTTTCCCGCTGTTGCAGACAGACCTGCATTTAAACGACTGGCAGCTGGGCACACTGGCCTCGGTTTTTATGCTGGTATATATGTGCTACGCCCCGCTGGTGGGCTATTTTGCCGATCGTTCCGCCCGCCAAAAATGGATTGCCGCCAGCGCTTTTCTCTGGAGCGCGGCCACCCTGGGCTGCGCCGCCGCCCGCAATTACGGTTCCTTGCTTTTTACGCGGGGATTTATCGGCATAGGAGAGGCGGGTTTTACCACCATTGCCCAGCCGTTTCTGGCCGAGAATTACCCCCAGGAAAAACGCGCCTCCGTCTTAGCGTTGTTTGGACTGGCCTTGCCGGCGGGCAGTGCGTTGGGCTATATTGCCGGCGGATTTATTGGGCTTCACGGAGGGTGGCGGGCGGCTTTTTTGCTGGCGGGCATACCGGGGCTTATATTAAGCATGCTGGCCTGGAACCAATTAACCGATGAACGCCGCACCCGCCAAACGCCCGCCGAAAGACCCGGCTGGGCCGACTACAAAGGACTGCTTCAAAATAAACCGTTTTTATTTATTTGCCTCAGCCACGCGATGATTACTTTTATTATTGGCGGATTATCCGCCTGGATGCCTACCTACCTGCACCGTTATTTGGAAATGGATGTTGCGCGGGCGGGCACGATTTTTGGCATTCTGGTCATTGTATGCGGCGCACTGGGAACTTATATGGGCGGGAAACTGGGCGATAAACTGCTTGCCAGGACGCCCAAGGCCTACTTTTGGGTAATGGGAGGCGCGCTGGCGGGGCTGTTGATTCCGGCGTGGGTAGGCGTACAAACCGGGCAGACGGGGCTGGCATTAAGCTGTTTTGGACTGGCGATTATTTTTCTGTTTTTGCCGACCGGGCCGGTGGCGGCGGCCTTGGTGTCGTCCACCCGCAGCCAGGTACACTCCATGGCGTTTGCCGTGAACATTTTTATCATTCACGCCCTGGGAGATGCAATATCCCCCATGCTACTAGGCCGCGCGTCTGACTTATGGGGGCTCAAAATCGCCGTTTTGCTTTGCTGTCTGGCCGCGGTGCCCGGTATCGTTTTTGCCTGGCTGGCCGGCTGTCTGGAACGGCGCACCCCGCAGGAACATGCCAACACCTGATCCGATTTGAAAATTTTATCCGGGGTTTATTGGACACGCTATGTATAAAAAAAGGAAAGCCGTTTTGGCTTTCCTTTTTTGTTGATAAAACAAGTTATTTAACGGCGTCATACCCGGCCTGCAGGGCTTTTTTATTCAGCTCCAGCATTTCCGGTTTGGCGCGTTTATACACTTTTTTCATCGCGTGTTCCACGCTCTGCAGCGTTACCGCGCCGGTTTGCTTGATAAATGCCCCCAACGCCACTAAGTTGGCGATACGGTCCATACCCAGCTCTTCCGCAATTTTATTGCACGGCACGCAAACTACGGTAATATCGGTGCGGGTGGGACGGGAATTAATCAGCGAACTATTGATAATCATCAGCCCGCCTTTTTTGAGCAGCGGCTCAAATTTAGGCAAAGACGGTTCGTTCATAATGATCACCGTATCCGGGGCGGATACAATCGGCGTATAGACTTCCCCGTCGGAAATTACCACCGAACAGTTGGCCGTTCCGCCGCGCATTTCCGGTCCGTAAGAAGGCAGCCAGCTGGCGTTTTTCTTATCTTCCACGCCGGCCTGAGCCAGCAAAATACCGGCCGAGATCACCCCTTGTCCGCCGAATCCGGCAATTCTGATACCTTGATACATTATTTGCCTCCTTCGTCTTTAAAGACGCCCAGCGGATACTGCGGCATCATTTTGGTACGCACAAATTCCAACGCCTGCGGCACGCTGGCATACCAGTTGGTCGGACATTGGGACAAAACCTCTACCATCGAAAACCCTACCCCGTTCACTTGGTTTTCAAACGCTTTTTTGATGGCTTTTTTGGCTTGCATCACATGCTGGGGCGAATCCACCGCCACGCGTTCCAAGTATTTAGCGCCGGTAATTTGCGCGAGCATTTCGCACATATTAATCGGCCAGCCCTGCAGCTTCGGGTCGCGCCCTTTGGGGGCCGTAGTGGCCACCTGGCCGACCAGCGTGGTCGGCGCCATCTGGCCGCCGGTCATACCATAAATGGCGTTATTAATAAAGATAACGGTGATATTTTCGCTGCGTACAGCCGCGTGAACAATTTCCGCCATACCGATAGACGCCAAATCGCCGTCGCCCTGGTACGAAAACACAATCGCTTCCGGTTTGGAACGCTTAATGCCGGTAGCAATCGCCGGCCCGCGCCCGTGGGCGCCTTGTACCATATCGCAGGCGAAATAAGAATCGGCAAACACGGCACAGCCCACCGGGGCCACGCCGATAACGCGATCGGCAATTTTCAATTCATCAAAAGTTTCCCCCATCAAACGGTGCACAATCCCGTGCCCGCAGCCGGGGCAATAGTGCATTGGCAAATCCGTTAAACTGGCGGGTTTTTTAGCAATAATAGTCATACTTATTTGCCTCCCTTCAAGTCGCCCTGCATTCCGAGCGAGGTATCGCGTTTGCATTCATAGGCAAAGTCGCCGGCGTGTTCCTGCAAGTCAAACAATCCTTCCCGACCGCCGTTTAAAATGGAATGCACCGCCGTCAGAATGGAATGACCGTCCGGCTGGCCGCCGGCGGGATAGGCGTTTAAGTAAACCGGCGTTTTTCCGTTTACAGCCAGTTTAATATCCTGTACCAGCTGGCCCAAACTCTGTTCTACCGACAGCACCGCTTTGGCTTTTGCGGCCAATTCCGCTAAGCGTTTAGACGGGAAAGGCCACAGCGTAATCGGGCGGAATAACCCCACTTTCAGCCCTTCTTCCTTGGCTTTATTGACGGCTTCCAAACACGCCCGGGACGATAACCCATACGCCACCAGCAATACATCGCAGTTTTCGGCTTCGCGTTCTTCCCAGCGGGCTTCGGTTTTTTCAATATACCCATACCGTTTGGCGCGTTCCACCACATCGGCAATTAAATTATCCCCTTTATACGAGAACACATTGTTTTTCTTGCGGCCGTTTTTATGAATATCCACCGCCCAGTCAAACTTGCCCAGTTTATTGGGATCAATGGGATCAAAATGAAATGACATGCTTTCCATCATCTGCCCCAAAATACCGTCGGCCAAAATCATACAGGGCATGCGGTATTTTTCGGCCAGTTCAAAACCGAGCTTCGGGAAATTGCCCAATTCTTCCACCGAGTTGGGCGCCAACACAATCACATGATAATCGCCGTTTCCGCCGCCGCGGGTGGCCTGGAAATAATCTCCCTGGGAACCCGAAATGCTGCCCAGCCCGGGGCCGCCGCGCATCACATTTACAATCAAACACGGCAAATCGGCGCTGGCCAGATAAGTAATGCCTTCCTGCTTTAAGCTAATGCCCGGCGAAGAAGAAGAAGTCATACTGCGGGTGCCGGTAGAAGCCGCCCCATACACCATATTGATAGCGGCCACTTCGCTTTCGGCCTGTACGAAAGCGCCGCCGGCTTCGGCCATATAGGCCGACATATATTCCGGCACTTCGTTTTGCGGAGTAATCGGATAACCGGCAAAGAAACGCGCCCCGGCGCGAATGGCGCCTTCGGCTAAGGCCTCGTTGCCTTTTCGTAATGTTTTTTCGGTCATAATTAAATCCTTAAATCGTTAATCTTTAATTACCGTAATGGCAATATCAGGGCACATCATGTAGCACATGGCGCAGCCAATGCAATTTTCGGGATGTTTCATCTCAGCGGGGAAATACCCTTTTTTGCTGATCGTGTCGGATTTGCCCAAGCATTTCTTCGGGCACGCGTTGACGCACAAATAGCAAGCTTTGCACTTGTTGGCGTCCACTTCAATTCTTGGCATAATTCTCCTGTGGGTCCGGGGGTTTAACCGGAAAAACCCATATATACAGTATATGTCTTTTGCCGGCGTTCGCGCAATAATCAGCTGGCTTTTTGCTACAATACGAATATATGCCCACAACCACAAAAACTCGGCTTTATCAGCTTTTATTACAACAAGCCCAGGCCCTGCTGGAAGCCGAACGCGACCCGGTAGCCAACATGGCCAATCTGGCGGCGGTTCTGTATCAGGGGCTCCCTCAAATTAACTGGGCGGGCTTTTACCTTTATAAGTCCGGGGAACTTGTATTGGGGCCTTTTCAAGGCAAACCGGCCTGCGTACGCATTGGGTGGGGAAAAGGCGTCTGCGGGACGGCGGCCGCCCAACAACGAACCGTTCTAGTACCCGATGTGCATCTGTTCGCCGGGCATATCGCCTGCGATAGCGCTTCCGAAAGTGAAATTGTTATCCCTATTTTTAAGAACGGTGTGGTGTGGGGCGTTTTGGATATAGACGCCCCCGTTAAAAACCGGTTTGATGAAACGGACCGGGTGCATTTGGAACAACTGGCGCGGCGGTTTGAACAAAGCAGTGATTTATAAAATTTGCCGACGAAAAATGAAAGCTTATTGCTGAAGGTTTTTAAATTTTGTATGATATTTAGGTAATGCCGAGGTAGCTCAGTGGTAGAGCACTGGTCTGAAAAACCAGGTGTCGACAGTTCGATCCTGTCCCTCGGCATTTCTTCATGGATTTGAAAGCCCCCGCCTTATCCGGCGGGGGCTGTTCTTTTAAACGGCAACAGTTTATTAGTGCGACGAAAAAGCGCTGACTAACGAATTTTGAACATATTTCTGCGCCAGTTCCTGCCGCTTCTGGGACATGCGGTAAGAAGAATAGACAAACAACATCTTGTATAATCCCGGCATATTGCCTTCCCGGTGCAATTCCTCCAGCCGTTGCTGCTGTTGTTTGGAAAAATTAAAAGAAGCCGGGCTGGCGTGGTACATTTTTAAATACAGCAAATAAAACACCATCAATTCTTCCAGCGACTCATCTTCTTTAAACAATCCCAACAAATAGGAATCGCTCAAATAAATGGCATTATCCGGATACATGCGCAATAATTCCACCAATAAATTTTTATTTTTCGCAATCTTCTTTAAATTTTCTACAGGCAGGGTATTAAAGGTAATGTAGGGAATATCTTGGGCCTTTTGCACTTCCCGGCGAAGTTCTTGCTTAAATTGGGCGATTTCTTTTTTTCTTAAATCCGGAAATTCCACATAAAGCCGCTCCCGAATTTGCCGGGCCTCCTTCTCTTTAAATACCGCCACAAACCGCGGTGCCATGGGGTGTGCTTCCCCCCAAGACAAAAGTTCCTGCCGCTTTTGAACCAGTTGATTATATGTTTGCTGCCGCGGATTGCTTTCCGGGTTGGCAAATCCGGCTGAAACCGCCAGTACAAGGGTTAGAACGATACCGACAAATTTATTCATAAACTTCCTCCTGAGGATAAAAATACGCCTTTCTCCCATTATGACATAAATTCTTCTATCAGACAACCCCAAACAAAACTCCCCGGCGTAAATCCGGGGAGTGGGATAAAAAACTCTTATACAAACTCTTTATCTAAGCTGTATCAGCGCAAAATGCAAGTATTCCGTTTCCGGCATACCAATCAGCACCGGGTGGTCTTTGGCCTGGCCGCGCAATTCCACCAGCACGGCCTTGCGCCCGGATTTGCTGACGCCTTGGCGGATAATATCCACAAACAGTTCCCGTGAAATATGATGGGAACAGGTAGAAAACGCCAAATAACCGCCTTCTTTGAGTCCTTCCAAGGCCATTTTGACCAATTTTACATACAGCCCCACGGCCTGCGGCAGGGCCTTGCGGCTTTTGACAAAGGCCGGCGGATCCAGCAAAACCATATCGGGCTGATCGGGCAATTCTCCTTTTTTCATAGCGGAAAGCAACCGTTCGGCATCGTCGCGGTGAAACACCACGGTATCGGACACGCCGTTTAATTCGGCATTTTTCTTAGCCCATTCCACCGCCGCAGCGGAGGAATCGCACCCCCATACCTGGCTGGCGCCGGCTAAAGCTGCAGTAATGCCAAACGAACCAATATACGAATACAAATCCAACACCAGTTTTTCTTTGAAGTAGGGTTTTAAAAATTCGCGGTTTTCGCGTTGGTCAAAGTAAAAACCGGTTTTCTGTCCGCCGCGCAGCGGAACCAGGTATTTCACTTTGTTTTCTTCAATTTCCACCGCTTCGGGCACTTCTCCAATGATTTCGGGCGTATTGCTCAGCCCTTCCAAGGCGCGGAAAGAACTGTCGTTCTTATAAAAGATTCCTTTGGGCTTGAAAATTTTCTGCACGGCTTTAGTAATTTCGGGCTTTAATTTTTCCATACCGGCCGTCAGCACATCTATTACCAGCACATCGCCGTAGCGGTCAATGACCAGCCCGGGCATACGATCGGCCTCGCCGTAGCACATGCGTCCGTATTTGCGCACGCCGATTTCTTTGCGGTAAGTATAGGCGTTGTCTATATTTTCAAAAACAAAAGTTTCCGGCAGATCGCCTTCGCCTTTCATCAAAAGCCGTATGGAAATTAAACTGTGCGGATTAAAAAAGCCAATGCCTACTTGGTTGCCTTCGTGGCTTTTCACGCGCACAAGCGACCCGGGTTCTATGGAAGTATCCAGTCCGTCAATCTCGTTGGAGAACACCCACCAATGTCCGGCCTGGAGGCGTCTTTCTTCTTTGGCTTTGAGTTTAATTTCAATCATACGGTTCTATCCTTTTTATTTATCGGTTTCGTCCAATTTGGAAATAGGCAGCCCGGCGGCACACAGCGGGCATTCCTTCGCAGTAAAAGTTTGCATCGGATACGACAGCAGCGCCCGCAGGGGCACCGCCAGCGGCAGATAGCCCATAGACCGGTCCACAATAACGCCGACGCCAATCACATTCCCGCCCAGTTTGCCCACCAATTCAATGGCTTTGTTGATTTTGCGGCCGGAAACGGCCACATCGTCCACGATTAACACTTGCTCCCCTTCTTTAATGGTGAAGTTGTGTTTTAACAGCATTTCGCCGTCGTCGCCGCGGGAAGCAAAAATAGCCCGTACTCCGCGGGCGCGGGCGACTTCCTGCGCCAGCACCGAGTCCGACGGGGTCAGCGCCATAATCACATCGGCTTTCTTGGTAAATTTATCCGACAGCGCCCCCGCTATCCGCTGCGCCAAATGCGGATGCTGCATCAACAACGAAGTTTGAATATAGGTCTGGCTGTGGAACCCGGAAGGCATGACAAAATGTCCTTCCAAAATAGCTCCGTGTTCCTGCAGGAGGCAAAGCACATCCATATTATTTCTTGGCATGAAAATCTCCTTGGATAAATTCCTGTGCGGCTTTAAAACTGGTGTTTAACCCCTGCTCTTGAGCGGCGCGAATGGTTTGGCCGGTTTTTTTGGCGCGAAGCATCTCCAGCTTGGGTTTAAGCATAGAGGACGAAACGCGAAACGCCAGTGCGGGATCGCCGGATTCGTCCGTCAAATTCTCCGCCAATGCCCCCGAGCGCGAGGTATTATTAAACATCGTCCATATAATGATATCAAAATTTTCATTCACCCAGTCGGTCCAGCCGCTGACCGCCGCCGACAGCGTGGGTCCTACGGTATAGGCGTTATTAATTTGCATGCGCCCTTTGGTAAAATCTACCGATACCGCCATATCGTTAAACGGCACATCTTTAAGCACCTGCCCCACCTTAAAACTTCCGGCCCGTTCCATACGGTGCATTAAGATAAACGGCTGAAAAGTAATGTTAAGCGCCTGCTGTTCTTCGGCCAGTTTTTCCATTTGGTGAATAATTCCGCCTTCCAGCCGTGCTTCCAGCGGGCCGGACAAATTCTGCATGCCGGCCGTCATGCCGGTAAAATCAAACTCGGCGCTGAAGCGGTTGCCGGATAAGACCTGGGTGGAAAAAGTATCCGCCGTCAGATTGCCTGCAAAATTAGGCATAAATTTAGGCAGCCGGTCCCTAAAGTTGCGCAGCCAGGCCAGGTCCCCTTCTACGGGTTCTTTGAATTTAACGCCTTTTTTAATAAGCGGCGTAATAACCACCACAAAATCCTTTACCGTATCAATAAAAGCCAGCGGGTCCAAATCTTTCCAATAAATGGAAGTCCGAATTTTGCGCCGGGCGCTTTTTAAATTATTGACCGATAAGCTCAGTTTAAACGGCACGCTGTTGAGCTCGGTGGAGGCGATATAAGCATACAAATTGCCCTTTCGCCAGCTGGCGCTTAAATTGAGTTTATCAAAAACGGATTTATTGACCGTTACTTTCCCCGCGCTCGTGCGGGCGTACAAATCCGAAAAGTTTTGTTTGGCCTGAAATTCGCCGGTTATCCCGTCGGCCTTAAAGCCATAGAACAATCCGGACACCTCTTTGCCCTGCGCCGTCATCAGCGGCAGGGAGAAGGCGCCTTTTTCGCGCAATACCTGGGCCGACAGCGCGGCCTGCCCGGTCAGCTTATACTGGCCGATTGCCGGGTAATAGGTATTTTTGCCCGCCAGATTAAAGAAATTCGTACTCCCCGTTAAATTGGCCGTAAAGGGCGTTTGGGTAAAATCCAACTGCCCCGACATGCTGGCCTGTATGTCCAGCGCGGAAAGGGTTACTTTGCTTAATTTAAGCAGCCGGTAGCCCTGATTCAACTGTCCTTGGGCGGAAATTTCAGTTTGCGGGAGCGAAAACCCCAATTCTTTTTCGTGAAACAGCGACAAGTCCTTGCTCTCAAATGCCGGCACACTGGCTTTGATATTGAAATAAGGCGTTCGCAAATTATCCAAATCAACCAGCAAATCCACCGGCTTTTGGAATAAAAACACCTGCGTACGCAAACTGCGCAGGGCAAAATTCGTCCAGTTGAAATTGGCAAAGTTGACATGCCCGTTCCCCTTAATTTCCATATCGGAGATATTATCCCCCCACTTATTGCGCAGCACCATTTCCAAGCTAAAGCGGGAAAGCTCATTAAACCGCAGCTGCTCAAAATGCAGGTTAAGCCCGTAAATAGCGTGCGACACGCCGGACCCCAAATCTTTATAACTAAACACCCCGTTATGAACCGACCAATCCTCCACGCTAACAGCCAGCTTTCGGCCGGTCAGCTCGCTGGTATAGACGGATTTTTCCTTCGGCGTGCGTATTTGCGGCATATTGTAAGAGCCGTCCGGCTGGCGCACGATATTAAAACGCGGCGAATTTAAAGACACTTCATCAATGACCAGCTGCTGGTCCAACAGCGGCAATAACCGAAACTGCAGCGTAACCGATTCGGCCGATAACAAGGGATATCCCGGTGCGCCTTCCGTATCCAATACGGAAAACCCTTTCAGTTCAATGGTATTGATAAATTTTAAATCCAGCGAAGAAATAATAACCGGCCGATCCAGGCGTTTTTGCAGTTCTTCGGTAATCAGTTCGCTGATATGCTGGGCATTAAAAGTTTTTAAAAAGAGCAGCCACAGCCCCGCCGCAATCAGCAACAAGAGCATTACGGCAAACAGCACCGTGCGTAAACTTAATATAAAGCACGATTTAAAAAACCACCAAATCCAGGAGAGGAATCCTCTTTTCTTCTTATTTTTTTTGCTCATTTTATGCGGCGTTTACGGCCTTCTCTACTATATAGTTTACTATAATTCGCCATACATTGACGGTCCCCGCCGCTACATTTTTCCCCGCCGCCGCCAACGAAACCGTTTCCGGGAACAACGCTTTTAACACCAACACCAGCACCAACAAATTCGCCAGCACAATCATCACTACGGAAAAAATCTTTCCGCCAGCTAAATGCAAATCGGGCTGATCGGCCTCAAACAGCGTTTTAAAAGTTTGAATCCAATGAAAGGCCGTACAAAACCCAATCACAAATAAAAACACCTGTCGGTAAGGCGTAATATCGGTAAACAACCCCGCTATTAAATAAAGCATCGTGGCGGCAATTACATAAGCCGGCACAAAATAAGGGGCCAGCACCACCAGGGCGTTACAGCGGTCCATTTTAACATAGCCGCTGTCCTGCCCGACGGATACATCTTTAATCCGACACCCGCACAACAAAGCCGCCAGGGCGTGGGTCATCTCGTGGGCAAACACATACGGTCGCGAAAAATTATAAAACCCGTAATGAATCCCGGCATAAACCACCACCCCCGCCACAAAACTGACCGCCGCATTCAGCTGCCCCAGCACGGCCAGCAAAATACGCGCCGTTTCGGCAAAAGTGAACACCGCCGTAGGCAGCAACAGCAGCCCAATACAAAGTTTCAGCAAGCGAAGCATTAAAATTTCTCCGTCCACGAGGGCTGTATATATTGGTTTTCTCTGAGCAAACGCGCCTGCTCCCATAAAAAATCCGAAGCGCCCTGCGGGTGCAAGTCCGCCGCCAGCCAAGTGCGGACGGCCTCAATAATCGCTTTCTTATACGCGGGATTTTCGCGTGCCTGCGGCACCTGTAAAGAACCTTGATAAAGCACCGTGCTTCCAAAACGCCGCAGGGCTCCGCCCAAAATTTTATGCCCCGTTTCCGACAATAAATCATTCTCCACCGGGTTAGAAAAACAGGCATTGGGCCGATGATTCACGCTGGGCGCATAAGCGTCGGCCGGGCAGGAGTCATTAAAAACGCGTCCTTTAGCACCTGCCTGCTGCAGTTGAATATGGATTTGGCGGTGCAATTTTTTATAAATCTCCGACGGCCGCTCCTGCGACGGAAATACCAGCGAAAAAGTTAAATCCGCCCCGTGAAACACCAAGCCGCCCCCGGTTGGCCGCCGGGCGCACGGCCCGGCCGCGCCGCGGGTTTGCAAGGTGCGGCGCACTTCCCGGATAAATTGGGCATAGCCAAAAGTAACGGCCGGGCCGGGCGTCCAGCTGTAAAACCGGAGCGTAATCTCGTGCGGACGCGCGCGGACGACGGCCTCGTCCAGCGCCATTTGCCCAAAAACATCTAACGGCTGTGCGGTTAATACAATATCCATATTTTCAGCGGCCCCCGTCTTTAGGCGGAGGCCGTATCTTAAAAAGCTTTTCCCGCCAGCTTTATTCCGGCCGGCGGGAAAGCAATTACCAGCGCAAATTCGGCTCGCGCGCGGCGGACACTTCGTCAATGCGTCCCACACACTGGCTGTGCGGCGCGTCCTTGACGATTTGCGGATTGGCCTTAATTTCCTCGTATATTTTTTCCATAACCGCCACAAACGCGTCCAGCATTTGTTTGCTTTCCGTTTCCGTGGGTTCCACCATCATCGCTTCCGGCACAATCAGCGGGAAGTAAATGGTCGGCGCATAGAAACCGTAATCTAACAGCCGCTTGGCGATATCCGAGGTATGCACGCCGTTCATGTCCGACGGATTGATGCTCAGCACGCACTCGTGCATGCATATACCGTCAAAAAACGCGTTGAATTTGCCTTTTAAGCAACAGCGCACATAATTGGCGTTTAACACGGCATTTTCGGCAATCTCTTTAAATGTTTGGCCGTCAAACTGCCGCAAATAGCAATAACCGCGCAGGCATACGGCGATATTGCCGTAAAATGCCTTCATCTTGCCCAAACTTTTGGGCATTTTACCAGTTAAAGTATATTTGCCGTTTTTATAGGTAACCAGGGGCTTGGGCAAGAACGGCGCCACATGCGCCGCGGCCCCCACCGGCCCGGCGCCGGGCCCGCCGCCGCCGTGCGGCGCGGCAAAACTTTTGTGCACATTTAAGTGCATTAAGTCCGCCCCTAAATCGGCCGGTTTTACAATTCCCGCCAAGGCGTTAAAGTTGGCACCGTCCAAATAGAAAAGAGCGCCGGCTTTATGTACCCTATCGGCAATTTCGCGGATATCTTTTTCAAACAACCCCACCGTATTGGGTACCGTCAGCATAACGACGGCTGTTCTATCGGACAGAGCGCTTTGCAAGGCCTCTTTATCCACACAGCCGTCCGCCGCGGATTTGATGTTAATTACCGTATATCCCGCCATATGCGCCGTGGCCGGGTTGGTCCCGTGGGCGGTATCGGGCACGATGACTTCGGTGCGTTTAAAATCTTTGCGGGCATCGTGATAGGCACGCGCCGTTAAAATACCCGTCAATTCCCCCTGCGCACCGGCGGCGGGCTGTAAAGTAAACGCGGCCAGCCCGGTTACTTTTTTAAGCAGTTCCTGAAACTGATACAGCGCTTCCAGCGTGCCCTGTACCGCCGTTTCGGGAGCAAACGGGTGCATTTGGGAAAACCCGTCCAACGCACTTAACACATCGTACGCTTTGGGGTTATACTTCATCGTGCAGGAACCCAGCGGATAAAATTCGCCGTCCAGGCAATAGTTCAGTTCGGACAGTTTCGTAAAATGCCGCACGGTTTCAAACTCGGAAAGTTCCGGCAACTTCGGTGCGGTTTTGCGCAAATATCCTTCCGGCAAATAGGCCGAAGCCGGTTTTTGGGCGGCTTCAAACTGGACGCCGCGCCGGCCGGGACGGGATTTCTCCAAGGAAAGCTGATTGTGCATTAAAATCGTTTCCATATTAAATACCTCCCAAGGCGTCTGCATAACGCTGCAAATCGGCCGCAGTTTTCGTTTCCGTGGCGCATACCAGCAGGCAGTTTTCCATGCCTTTAAAATCCGCTCCCAGCGCATATCCGGCGCTGATGCCTTTTTTAGCCAATTTTTTAATGACTTGCTTGGCAGGGATCGGGCATTCCAGCACAAATTCATTAAAGAAAGGGGCAGTAAATTTGACCCGGTACCCGGGAATTTTCCCGAGCATTTCCGCCAATTGATGGGCGCGTTCCACATTCAGTTCCGCCACTTCCTGCAGGCCTTTGGGGCCCAAGAGCGTCAAATAAATCACAGCGTTAAGCGCGCACAGCGCTTCGTTGGAGCAAATGTTGGAGGAGGCCTTTTCGCGGCGGATATGCTGTTCGCGCGCCTGCAGGGTAAGCACAAAGGAACGCTTGCCGTTTTTGTCTTTGGCAATCCCCACAATGCGGCCCGGCAGCTGGCGCATATAGATTTTTTTAGCCGCCATAATCCCCAGTCCAGGCCCGCCAAAATTCATCGCATTTCCCAACGGCTGGCCTTCGGCGACGGCAAAATCGGCCTGATACGAACCCGGCGTCTGCATTATCCCCAACGCAATCGGCTGGACGAGCGCCGTCAAAAGGGCACCGGCTTGATGAACCAGGGCGGAAATAGATTCCGCTTTTTCCAAACAGCCAAAAAAGTTGGGAGTAGCCAGCACAAAACAAGCCGTATCGGCAGAGAGATTTTTAGCCAGGGCGTCCAAATCCAAAGAACCGTCTGCCCCAGCGGGAGATTGTTTAATCCGCACCCCTTCCTGATGGCGCAAATAAGTGTTAAGCACTTGCTGATAATGCGGGTGCAGCGCGGCGGGAATCAACACTTCTTTCCGCCCGGTAATACGCAGGCAGGCCAATACGGCTTCAGCCAGGGCGGTGGCACCGTCGTAATGGGAAGCGGTAGCCACTTCCATTTCCAATAACGAGCAAATACAGCTTTGAAATTCGTAAATGGTCTGCAGGGTGCCTTGGCTGGCTTCGGCCTGGTAAGGCGTGTAAGCCGTTAAAAACTCACCGCGCGACGAAAGCGCATGAACCGCCGCTGGGATAAAATGTTCGTAAATGCCGGCGCCGATAAAATTTTTAAGCGGTTTATTGCGGGCCGCCAATTCGCGCATATGGGCGCAGAGTTCCTGTTCCGTCAGTGCACGGGGCAGATCCAACGCAGGATACAATAAATCCTGAGGAATCTGCGCCAGTAATTCTTTTACCGAAGAAACGCCGATTTTTTTTAGCATTTCCTCGCGGTCTTGCGAAGTGTGTGGGATAAACATAAATAAAGAGTCCTTGTCAAAATCCCCCGCGGGAAGCGGGGGATAGGAAAATGGTCCGCTTATTTTTGAATCGTTACTTTATAGGCGTTCAAATCCAGCAGATTTTCGTATTCGGCGGGAGCCGTCATTTTGATTTTAAACAGCCAGCCGTTTCCATGCGGTTCGCGGTTGACTAGGGCCGGATCATTGGCCAAAGCGGTGTTGACTTCCACCACTTCGCCGCTGACCGGCGCATAAATTTCGGAAGCGGATTTGACCGATTCAATCACACAGCAATTCTGCCCCGCCGTTACCTGCTGGCCGACTTTGGGCAAATCTACAAATACAATATCGCTGATTTCTTCCTGCGCGTGATTGCTGATGCCCACGGTGGCGATGTCGCCTTCCATATGAGCCCATTCGTGTGTTTTTGCAAAACGGCAATTTTCTTCGGTATGCATACAGTTCTCCTTGGTTAAACCCGGTTTTTATAAAAGGGTGTTTTGACCACTTCGGCCTTGGCCCGCTTGCCGTGGATTTCTATTTCCACTTCCGTTCCCGGCACAGCGGCGTCCGCCGCCAAATAGCCAACGGCGATTCCCTTAAACAGCGGCGAATAGGTGCCGCTGGTCAGTACGCCTTTTTCTTCCGCGCCGACAAACACCTTACAGCCCGCCCGCGGTACACCGGGGCTTTTAAGCACAAAGCCGGTCAGTTTTTCTTGAACGCCCTGTGCTTTCTGTGCCGTCAGCGCATCTTTCCCTACAAAATTTTCTTTCGCCAATTTGACCACCCACCCGCAAGCCGCTTCGTACGGGGTGCGGGTCTGGTCGGCATCGGCCCCGTTAAGCAGGTATCCCGCTTCCAGCCGCAGTACATCGCGCGCCCCCAGCCCGCAGGGTTTTACCCCTTGCTCCAGCAGGGCGTTCCATAACGGTTCCATATACGCATTGGGCAGCATAATTTCCACCCCGTCCTCGCCGGTATATCCGGTGCGGGTCAAATAGCCGTCAACGCCGAACAAAGAAATCTCGGCAATATGAAAACGCGCCAATTCCTGGGCTTGCGGCAACAGTTTAGTTACCTGTTCCAGCGCTTTCGGCCCCTGCACGGCAATCATACCCCACTGGGCGCTTTCGTTGCGCACGGCAACCTCAAAGTGTGAGGCCTGTTTTTCAAACCAGGCAAAATCTTCCGCTATGCAGGCCGCATTCACAACCACCAAAAATTTTTCGGGCGTTAAACAGAAAGAAATGGCATCGTCTATAATAGTGCCTTTTTCGGTTAAAATGTGGGAATAGACTCCGGCGCCGGGCTCGTTTTTGATGTTATTGCAGTTGATGTATTGTAAAAAAGCCCAAGCGTCTTTTCCTTCCACAAAAATCTGCCCCATGTGGGACACATCAAACATACCGGCGGCTTCGCGCACGGCTTTGTGTTCGGCGATGATGCCTTCAAACTGTACGGGCAACAGCCACCCGTGGAAATCCACCAGCTTGGCGCCGGCTTTTTCGCAGGCGGCGCAGAGCGGGGTTTTTTGTAAAGGGGTATCGTTCACAAAATGCCTCCAAAACTATACGACCATTGTATAAAATTTGACTGTTTTTTATACAATATAAATATGGCAGATACCCAAAGCGTCATCAGCGATGTAAAACTGTTTATAGAACGGCTCAAAAAAGAGCTGCCGGAAGTGTTCGGCCAGCCGGACGCCAAACCGGGAACAGCGGCCGCAGATACCGCTTCCGCACCCGGCGACAACAAAGTGCTTTATAACGGCGACTTGTTTGAAGCCCGCATGTATGTAACGCCCGACCAGGAAGAAGGCGTGGCCTTTGACGGAACCGTTTTTCATATCTATTTGCAAGCCAAATCGTCCGATCCGTCCGCCCTGGTAACCAGTTGGCTCCGGGAAAAAGCCAACGAAACGCTTAAAGCCAAAACCAAAGAATGGGCGGAAAAAATCGGCGTGGAATTTAACAACATCGTTATCAAAGATCAAAAAACCTGCTGGGCCAGCTGTTCAGGCAAGAAAAACATCAATTATTCTTACCGTATTGTGAAAATGCCGCTGGCGGTGCAGGATTATTTGATGGTGCACGAGCTTTGTCATCTGGTGCATATGAATCACGGGCAGGAATACTGGCAGTTAGTGGCGCAGTTCAGCCCGGATTACAAAAATCACCGCCGCTGGCTAAACGAAAATAAAGGTTCTATTTTCGCGGAAGTGGAACTTGCTTATCACGAAGAAGCGGAAGAAACCGGGAAAGAAACAGCCGACGCCGCACCCAACCATGCAACGCAAAATCCGCCGGCAGACACACCCGCTGACCGCCAGGAACCAGCTAAAGAACAGCCCGCGGCAGAAGCCGGCTCCGCGGAAAGTTAAACATATCTTTGAACCCATAAAAACGCCCCGGTTTAAACCGGGGCGTTTTTCAAATTACCAATGCCTATTTTAATTCGTAACATTCGCCTTCGCCCATACCGCACGCTCCCACATAGGTACCGCCCAATCCTTCGCAAAGAAAACGCTGCAAATCCAGATTTCTTACCCCCACCAAAACACAATAGGTTTTTTTCCGTTGAGTCCAATAGGTTAAAATGGGCAGCGCCACAATTTGACTGGAGTTTATAACTATACTCAGCCGCTCTTGAGCCCCCCCTTCGTCCGTAATCCAAAAGTGCCATTTATCGGTAGAAAAACCAGTATCATCTGCCGTTTTAACCGGCCCCAGCGAAATATCCAAATTTTCCGGATCCGCGGTATATCTGCCGTTGGCCAGGTAGAAGCGTTGCTGAGCGTCCATATACGAACGGAACAACAATTGTTCCTCAGCCATACGACTGCGGGCCACGGCTTTTTCATACTGGGGCAGAGCAACTCCCGCCAGGATACCAATAATTAAAACGACCACTAACAGCTCTATTAGCGTAAATCCGGCGTTTTTTCCGCCGGGGAATGTTTTTTGATAAGTTTTGCTCATACGCAAAATTTATCAAAAAAAAAAAACAAATCAAGGGGCGAGCCGCCCCTCCCTACTCTATGCCCGGTAACACGATTAGTTTGGGCCACACTGTTTTGCACTGTTGCACTCTACCGCACCTTGCCGGGGGCAGGCAGTTTGGACCTTCCAGCCAGCGGAGCTCCGGCTCAAACCGGGTTTCGCTAATTACGGTGCCAACACAACTGGGGAACGACTTGTTGGGGATTGCCTGCTAAGGGCGAGCCGGCCGCAGTTGGGGCGGCGCTCTTTTTTGCCTTTTTCTGGCGTCAGGAAGAAAGACCATCTATAAAAAACCGCCGGTCCCAATACCGGCGGTTTATAGGAGACCCCTCGTCCCTGGCTTTAGGAGAGGAAGTTTACTTATCGGTTGGCTAACAACCCGTTCAACGCGTGTTCGCGCAACAATAAAAAGTGTTTTTCCGATACATTCCCCCAACGCGACACAGGCAGCCGCCCGGGAACTTGACTCACCAAAGCAACCACTTTCCCTTGATAGAAAAAGGGTTCTCCCACTTCCAGCGTATTCTTAACGCCTGTTAAGCGGCTGGCCCGTGCCGATATAACCCCCCGACGAATAAAAAATTGAAGCAACCGATCGGATATATCCGCCCCAAACGCTTCCGCCATCGTCTGCCCCGCCGGGACCGTTCCTACCGGCGCGCCTTTTAAACCCTTTGCCCACGAATCGGCGGCGGTTATTTCCGCCAACCCGTCATTTACTCGCACTGCGTCCGCACGGGCGGTCCCGCTCGTTCCGTTGGAAAACGAAATTCGTACTTCTTTAAGGGAAAACCCGTTGGGCGCTTTTGCACACGAAGCCACCGTAAGCACCCGCCGGCGGTCCGCCGCGAGCACGCCGCGGCAATGCGTCTGTTTCTGCCGAACAGCAAGCCGCACCTCTTTAAAACCGGGCCGGCGGCGGGAAATCATATCGCTTAAATAAATTGACCGTTCCCACCTAAAATCCAAATCCGCAACGGCAGCTTGCAACCGGTGGTCCTGTTCGGCCTGGAATACAGCGCGTTCCACCGGAGCATGACTGACGGACGGCTGAGCAAAAACCGGTGGCAGTATGCCCAGCATAAATACCGCAAAAAACGACATATAAGAAAATTTTGTTTTTTTCATAGAAACCTCGTTTGATTAGATAAGATTATTATATAAAAGTTAGTTTAAACTAACAAGTGTTTTTTAAAAAAATAAATATCCGTCTATAAAACGGATATTTATCTTAAAGTTTAAGTTAGTTAAAACTATCTTTTAATACATTACAAAACCCGCCGCCCCGCACGCGGCTATTACTGCGATAGGCCCCATTTTGTACTTCCATACCGCTATAAAAGCGGCCGCAAATAAGAGAATGCTTTTATAATCCACAAAATTTTCCGCGTTGCACAGCACCAACGCCGCCGCCGCAATCAGCCCAATAACCGCCGGCCTCAGCCCCGTAAAAACGCCCTCTACCGCCGCCGAACGACGGTATTTTAAAAAATATTTGCTTACAACTAACATCAAAATAAAAGAAGGCAAACACACCGCCAGCGTAGCCACCGCCGCACCCCATACACTGTCCGCCGCGGTGTAGCCCGTGTAAGTGGCTAAATTAATTCCTACCGGGCCCGGCGTTACCTGGCTGACAGCTACCACATCGGTAAATTCAGCCGTCGTCAGCCATGCGTGTTTATGCACCACTTCGTTTTGGATAAACGAAATCATCGCATAGCCGCCGCCAAAGTTAAACAGCCCGATTTTAAAAAAAGTAACAAACAGCTTCCAGTAAATCACGGCGTCCTCCGTTTCCGGCGCGCATACACCCAACCGCCCAGCCCCGCGGCTAAAATAATATACACCGGCGATACTTTCAGCAGCCATACCAGCCCCGCGCAGACAGCCGGAATCCATAGGGTTTTTCCATTAATCCCCGCCGTTTTGGACAAATGAAACACCGGCACTGCAATCAGCGCCACCACCGCCGGGCGAATACCCATAAAAATACGCTGTACTGCCGGGTTCTCCTGATACCCGCGAAAGAACAGCGCAATCAGCAAAATAATTACAAACGACGGCAACGCCGCCCCTAACGAGCCAATCAAACTGCCCCGAACCCCCATTATCTTATACCCCGCCAAAATGGCTACATTAATTGCCAAAATCCCCGGTGCGGCCTGCGCTACGGCGACGCAGTCCAAAAATTCGGTCCGGTCCAGCCAGGCCTTTTTGTCCACAATTTCCCGTTCTATCAGCGGCAGCATCGCGTAGCCGCCGCCCAGCGTAAAAGTACCGATTTTGGCAAAAATCCAAAATAAAATAAGATAATTTTTCATCGTTTTATTGTAGCATTTATCCATTCCCGCCCCGACAAAAAACCCGCCAAGCGGCGGGTTTTTATCTAAACCGGCGGCTATTCTATCCAACCCTCTTTTTTGGCATAGTTCACAATGCCGTTATAAATGCCTTTGGCGGTGCGGTCCCGCACGGTGCCGTTAGCCAGCCGGGCCCGGTCTTTATTGCTGCTGATGTAGCCCATTTCCACCAAAATAGCCGGGCTGTTTACCCCTTTTAATACATAAAAGTTGGCCTGGCGGACGCTGGTATTCTGGTTAACCGCAATTCCAATGCCGGGCTGCTTATACACGGCATTACGCACATAGCCGGCCAGCTTGGAACTTTCGTTGATATACTCGTTCTTGGCCAACGACTGCAGCAACGCATCTACAAAATTATAATGTACTTCTTCATACTGCATGGCTTCGTTTTCCAAAGCGGCCACTTCGGCGGCTTCTTTATCCGTCGCTTTTTCCGAACGGAAATACACCTGAAAGCCGTTGGCGTTGCGGTTCTTGGAAGCGTTGGTATGAATGGATACAAACAAATCGGCTTTAAATTTATTCGCCATTTTGGAGCGCTCGGACAAGGCGACAAAAGTGTCTTTTTCCCGCGTCATCTGCACTTCAAACCCGCCTTTTTTAAGCAGCCGGGTCAGTTCTTGGGCCACATCTAAATTCCAATCCTTTTCCCGGTAACGGCTGCGCACCGCCCCCGGATCTTTGCCTCCATGACCGGGATCCACCATAATCCGCATTTTTTTGCGTGCCGAGCGCACCGCCAGCGGATCGGGCTCCGACTTGATGACTGGAGCCGGTTTGGGGGCCGGGGCCGGTTTCTCCGCCGTCAATACAGTCGGCTTGGCCGGGGCCGCGGTAATGGCCGGGGAAGCGTCATCTTTCAACAGGACAGAAGGTTTCTCGCCCACCAGCGAAGGTCCTTTAATTTCAGTTTCCGGCGCCGGTTTGGGGGCTTCTTCCTGCTTGATCACAGCCGTTGGAGCCGGGGATAATACCGGGGGCGCTTTCTGTGCACCGGCACGAAATACCAACATTCGCCCTTCTATTTCCGTCATGCTCCAATCGTTGGCGTTTTTGCCTAAAATCACTTTTAAAACGGCTTCCCCGTTGCGGCCCTGCCGCACATCCATAGACGCGATAAAATCCGTACGCGTACGCAAATGCAAATCCCGCTTCAGTACCACCCCTTGAAAAGTTACCAGCACAGTATGTTTATTTGTTTGTTCCGCCCGGTAGGAAACTTTCTTTGGGGAAGCAAAAACAAGCAGCGTATCCCGCGGATTTTTTTGCGTCCCGGAAAATTCCAAATCAAAACGCCGCTCTACATGAAAAGTACCGTTGTGAAAAGAAATATATTTATCCACCGCTTGCTGAAACTGCGGCAGAAGAAAAAACTCCACCGGCACCATCATTTTGCTCCCTTCAATCCGCACGGGGGCAGATAGATTTTTGGGCTGGGCATTCACAATAATCTCGGCCAGCGGCGCCGTTAAAATGGCATAAAACCCTTTGGTGGAAATTTTAGCTTGTTTGGATTGGGCAAACAGTTCAATGCCTGTGCCAAACTTGCGGGCGGTTTTCTGTACATCTACATAGGTTACGCCGTTTATTTCCTGCGCGGCAACAGAACCTTTATCCCGCCCGGAAAAAATAAAATTCACCTTATCCAGCGCATGCGCCGCGCCGGATAAACTCAAACACAATAAGCCGGATAAGAAAAACCTGCACCAATGTTTCATACGCAAATCAGCAAGCGTCCGGCCGCAGCCGGACGCACGAAGCTATTCTAAGACGATTTTATAATCTTCCCAAGCCAGCTGCGGATCGGCCTGAATTTTCAGCGTGCGGTGGATATTTTGTTCAATATCTTCCTGCCGCATTTTGATAGCGTCCGCCAGCACCGGGTGCAATACCACCCGCAAGTTGCCGCCAGGGCGGCCGCTGGTCAGATCGTAAATTTCCCGCTGAATTTTAATACGCATACTTTCGGCCGAAAGAACCCGCCCCGATCCGTGGCACTGCGGGCATTCTTCGCTGATAAAGCTGCCCGTGCTGGCGCGTTTTCTTTCGCGCGTCATTTCCACCAGCCCCAGCCGGGTAATGGGCAAAATGCGGATTTTGGCCCGGTCGCCGTGTACGGCCTGGGCCAGCGCCTCCACCACCCGGTGGCGGCTGGAGGCCTTGCGCATATCAATAAAATCAATCACGATAATCCCCCCGATATTGCGAAGCCGCAGCTGGTGGGCAATTTCGTTGGCGGCCTCTATGTTGGTTTGGGTTACCGTTTCTTCCTGCGATTTATTGCCGGTAAATTTGCCGGTGTTCACATCAATCGCGCACAGGGATTCCGCTTCCTGAATAATAATGCTGCCGCCGTTGGGCAAAGGCAGTTTGGTTTTACGCAGGTTGTCAATTTCCGACTCAATGTCGTAGGCCTCAAAAATAGGGGTTTTGCCTTTGTAAAGCTTGACGCGGTCGGCCAAATCGGGTGAATTTTTTTCCACAAAATCCAACACGCGTTCGTAATCTTTTTTACTGTCCAACAAGTAAACTTTGGCGTTTTCCGAAAGCACATCCCGCGCCACCTGCAACACAGCGTCCATATCTTCGTGCAGCAGTTTCGGCGCGCGTGACGCTTCAAATTTTTTCACGATAGACTGCCACTGCCGATACAGGTATTTTACTTCCCGTTCCAGTTCGTCTTTGGTAGCTTCTTCGGCTTCCGTGCGCACAATACAACCCATACCGTCCAGGTGTTTGGCGGCCAGTTCCTGCATAATTTCGTTTAATTTATGGCGCGCTTCGGAATCTTCTATGTTTTTAGAAACGCCTACAAAACTTTGATGCGGCGTAAGCACTAAATACCGGCCCGGCAGGGTAACATCCATCGTTACCTTCATACCTTTCGTGCTGATGGCGTCTTTGACTACCTGCACCATCACTTCCTGGCCTTTATGAAGCACTTTATCTATATTTTTTTTGTCGCCGCCCAATACATCGGAAATATACAAATAGGCATTCTTCTCATAGCCGATATTTAAAAATGCACTGGAAATGCCGGGCAATACATTTTCCACCACGCCTTTATAAATGTTGCCTACGATATTAAGCGAACCACGGCGTTCCCAAATCAACTCGTTTACGCGGTCATCTTCCAAAATAGCGATACGCGTTTCTTCAAACGAGGTATTCACCAATACTTCTACGGTGGGCTGTCCTTCCAAATTCTTACTCATAGTTAAAAATCCTCTCTTCCCATAGGGGGAACTAAAGTTAAATCAAATGAAGCGCTCCTTCGCTGTCTTGCCAAAAGAGCCCTTCGCGAATAAACGAGAAACCTTCTACCGTAAAAAATTCGTCCTGAAGCGGGATTTCCAACCCCAGCCACGCGGCGATAAAAATTTGCGGTTTAAGCCATTTTCCTTCCACACACGCCAACATCAGCTGCACAGTTCGCGGCGAAAGTTTTTTTGCGGCCAGCACATACGACTTGATATTTTCCGTAAGCGTCAGTCCGTTTTCTGCCCGGCGCACGATTTCTATGCGGGGGGCATTAAAAAAATCTTCCAGCGGTTTTTCCGGCCCGTACAAGGCAAAATCACCTTCCACCCGGTACCGGGCGGCCGCCGCCAGGTGCTGCACGGACGCCAACGCATACGGCACCCGTTCCACGCTCAGCAGCTCCATCGTTTGCGGTTTTACCCGCTGCAGGCGCTCGCGCACTTGCGCGGCCGGCACGGGCTGCGTTAAATAAATATCCAAGTACTCGCGTTCAGCCCGTTGCCCAAAGCCGGCCGCCGGACCATACGCCAGCCGGGGCCAGTTTTTATTGACCTTCGCCGGTTCAAACGGCAAGCCACTGCCAAGCACCATATTCCTTACGATATTAAAAATATTCGTGCCGCGCGGGCTTTTTTCTAGCCCACTAAACACTATACGCATTTTATAAATTTTTGGCGTGTTTATCATCTTTTTATGCCCGTATGCGGCGTGCATATACAGATTGCACCACCCCCAGCGCCCATAAACTGGACACCAGGTTAGACCCTCCATACGAAATAAACGGCAACGGAATCCCGGCCACCGGCACAATCCCAATCAACATACCAAAGTTGACCAGCATATAAGTAAAAAACATTCCAAAAATCCCGGCACAAATTAAATAGCCGTACCGGTCGCTGGCGCTGTACGCCACCACAATAATCCGCCATAAAATCAGCAGATACAACCCCAGCACCAACAAAGTCCCCCACAACCCGAGTTCTTCCCCCACTACGGCCAAAATAAAATCGGTATGTTTTTCGGGAACAAACCCCAGCCGCGACTGTGTGCCCGAAAACAACCCCGTTCCCAAAATACCGCCGGCTCCCATCGCAATTTGCGCCTGGAGCACATTGTAGCCGGCACCCTGCGGGTCAGAACGGGGCGCCAAAAAGGTTTCTACGCGTTTGCGCTGATGGGGTTTCATCTGATGGTCCACAAAGATACCGCCAAATAATCCGGCCAACACCACCAGCGTAGCTATCACAAAATAAAACGACGGCAAAAAAATGCGTAATTGCTTAAAAAACCACCAACACCCATATCCGCCCAACATTACCAATACGGAAAATCCGGCCATATACCACGGGCTGTGCGCCAGCTGATAAAAAGCATTTACAAGCCAATAGTCCATCAGTTCCGGGTGCAGATAAATATAAGTCCACCCCACCGTAAACAGCCCGGCTACCCCGGCAAACAAACCAATCAGCCCCAGATAAAATACATTGACCCCCGTGCAAAACAACAAAATCAGCAACGCCGGGAAAGTAACCACCACGGATGAAAAATCCGGCTGCATCATAATCAGCCCGAAAATCGGCACCAGCAATGCCCCCAGCCCGAACAAGCTGGATACTTCCCGAATCCGCCGGCCGCGCCGGTCCAAATAAGCCGCCGCCACCAAAATCGTACATACGCGGCAAATTTCAGACGGCTGCATAGAGAAAAACGGCAATACAAACCAGGACCGCGAGCCCCGCTGATAAGAACCAAATAACAACACGCCAATAAGCAACGCCAAAATAAAGCCGTATAAAAACTTCCACTGCTCATCAAAAATTTGATAGTTAAAACTCCACCCGACAAAAAACGCCAGCGCACCAATCGGCAGCGCCACCAAATGCGTCCGCACCACCGGGTTGGAAAAAGACAAACTGTTCACGGCCGACATAATACACAGCGCCCCCAACACCACCAGGGCGATCATCGCGCCAAACAAAATATAATCCAGCCGGCTGCGGCCGGAGGGGTGGACAAATTTTTTAAATGCGGCCATTTTCTTCTCCAACAGTTAAAAGTTCCTCATAATCTTCTTCCGTCCGAACGGGCAGCTGAACATGCAGTTGCGGGGTGGGCTTATCCAGCCCGAAATACGCTTCCAACATGGCCCGGGCGATAGGCCCGGCAGCCGAGCTGCCTCCCTCGCCAAACTCCACAAATACCGCCAGCGCGATGGAAGGTTCCTCCCCTTCCCGCCCGGCAAAAGCCATAAACCAGCCGTGATCCTCCCCGTGCGGGTTCTGGGCGGTGCCGGTTTTCCCATAGACATCCAACCCCTTGATGCGCACCCGGGCGGCAGTGCCGTTATCTACCGTATATTTGAGGGCTTTAAAGAGTAAATCATAAGTTTCAGGTTTCAAATCGGCTTTTTGCAATATTTCGGTTTTCCCCAGCACTTCGGTTTTACCGGTTTGGTTGCTGATAATTTTATCCACATAATACGGCCGATACACATTGCCGCGGCTGGCCAGCGCGGCGGCAAACTGCGCCAGTTTAAGCGGCGTTACCAACAGTTCCCCCTGCCCGATAGACAAATTCAGCGTATCGCCGATAAACCAATAAGTTTTATTGCGCGCCCGCCGCGTGGGACCATACAGATTCCCCGCTCTTTCACCCGGCAAATCAATACCGGTCTGCCGGCCGAACATAAACATCCGCTGTACCCGTTCAATCGCGGCCGAACCCGTCTGGGCCGCCACTTGATAAAAATACACATCGCAGGAATGGCTCATTCCTTCAAACAAGTCCACCGGGCCGTGTTTGCCCCAACACCGGAAAACACGCGGACCGGAATCATAATAGCCGGGGCAATTTATTTTGCGAGTGATATCTAAATTTCCATATTCAATCGCCGCTGCCGCCGTAATAACCTTAGAAGTGGAAGCCGGCGGATAAGTACCTTGAGCCGCTAAATTATATTCG
>CALUZQ010000002.1 GCA_944325225.1 uncultured Elusimicrobiales bacterium | reverse complement strand
CAAGCCCAGGGGCTGGGCTCCCAACTTGTTACCCGTTCATGCGACTGGGTTAAGCCACACTGTTCGTGCTATGTTGCACTCTTACAAAACAACCAGCAAGCCGCCCCACCCTGTTCTATGCCCGTTAGCGCGAGTCGGTTGGGCCTCACTATTTACGCACTGTCGTGCTCTAAAAATAGGGAAAGTGGTTTTCCGCTTTTTGTTGTAGCTGCAAAGCAGTGATGAAACCAAGGGGTCGTTTTCACTTTGCCGTGGCTGTTTTGCCGTTGAAACCGCCCCTTTGTCCTGCTTATAAAAAGCGGTTGGGGCGGATTAGAAATTTTATTGTTTGAGCATAGCGAGTTATAAAATTTCCTGCCACAACCTGCTTTTTATAGGACGCCGGGGGCGGACGCTTTTTGGTACTTTTTCCCGTCGGAAAAAGTACACCCCTAGTCGGGGCCCTAACGATTAATGGGTGTTTTCATACCGGTCATACCCTATAAAAAAGCGGCCTTTAAAAGGCCGCTTGTAAAACAAAACATTTCTTTTTTAACTTTCTGTTACACTGATTTTTTTCCACTTGCCCGTCAAAAAACGGCCCAGCATAAAAACCGCTGTCAGCGCGGCGTAAAAAGTCAGCCAGCTCCACACCCAAAATACCGACAAATGCAGCTTGTACACAATCAGCCAAGTACCGGGAATCAATAATCCCCAAGCGCAGAAAAGCATAATGTACATATAAAATTTCGTATCGCCCGCTCCGCGGATGGCCTCGCCGAAAATCAAGTAAGTGGCGTCAAAGAGTACAAAGAAGCTAACCAGCTTCATCAGCGGATAAGTTTTAGCGGTAATAGCCGCCGCATCCGGTGAGGAAGCCGGTATAAAAAGCCCTACAAACAGCGGTGCAAAAAAGAAGAACGACACCCCTACCGCCCCCGCATACGCATACCCGATTTTACAGGCATTTTTAATCACCCGCACGCTCAAATCGGGCCGTTTTAATCCCTGGTATTTGCTAACTAAAATTTGAATGCCGATGCCCAGCCCCAAAATAACCGTAAACACCACCGGCTGCATAGACATAACCACATTACTGGCCTGCAAAGAAAGCGTGTCAATGTTGCCAATCATAAAAGTAAAAAGGGTAAAGGATAAAATATCCATTAAAAATCCGAATCCGTTTGGCAATCCAAAACGCAG
The DNA here is from genome assembly GCA_944325225.1 of uncultured Elusimicrobiales bacterium. Lineage (GTDB taxonomy): Bacteria > Elusimicrobiota > Elusimicrobia > Elusimicrobiales > Elusimicrobiaceae > Avelusimicrobium. The sequence continues at coordinate 105,995 of CALUZQ010000002.1, read as the reverse complement.
CAAACGCGAAAATACCGGCTTATAAAACCCCGCCAGCCGGCTGACTTTAAACGCTTTGCGCACTTTGCCGGCAAAAATCAGCGTGCAGAAAATAAGCGTAATAGAGGCACTGCCGATAATCGTTGCCCACGCGGCGCCTTCAATACCCATAGCCGGAAAACCGAGCTTTCCAAAAATCATCACATAGTCCAACCCAATGTTGACGATATTTCCCACTACGGCCGCCCACATGGGGATTTTGGTTTTTCCGCGGCCGCTGAAAAAGCTGGCCAGTGCATTATTAATAACCGCTAATCCGCCGAAGATATTTAAAATGGCGAAGTATTTCAGTTCCAGCGCCCGCACCGGGGCATCGTGCCCGAAAGCGTTAATAATGGCCTTGCCAAGCGGCGTCAGCCCCGCCAGCACCAACGACGAAAGTATCGCCAAAAAAATTCCCTGCCATAAAGAAATCGTAACCGAAGCATATTTCTTCTTTGCATAGTATTGGGAAATAAACACACTGGTATAGCTGGCCAATCCCATAAACATAGAAGCGAAAGTCATCGCCAATACGCCCGCCGGCACACACGCCGCCAGCGCATCGTGGGAATACCACGCCAAAAACATACGGTCCACAAACTGCATGACCACCTGCGCCGCCATAGTAACAATCAGCGGATAAGATAAATGCCACAGTTCCCCCAAGGACGCCTGGGCATATACTTTTTTTGTCATTTCCATCTACTCCTATTTTTTCCCACAAACAGACTGTTTTTCCGAGGGATAAAGTATCCTTTTTAAGGGCATAAAAAAGCCCCGAACCATTGGCTCAGGGCTTCTAAAAGTCTTTCAAAAATTACAGTTTGACGACTTTTACGGCCTTGGGGCCTTTTTCAGATTCTACGACTTCAAATTCCACTTCCTGACCTTCGGCCAAGGTTTTGAAACCGTCGCCCTGAATTTCCTGATAGTGAACAAAGAGATCTTTAGAACCGTCTTCGGGAGTTACGAAACCGTAACCTTTCTGGTCATTAAACCACTTAACTTTTCCTTTAGGCATTTTACTATTTACTTCCTTTTATGAATTATCAGGTACTTAAACTTAATAAGTACCTAGAATTATTATACTATAAATCGGCCGAAATAACACAAGAATTTACAAATAATTTATCTATGGCTGACACAGAAAAACAGTATAATGATCTTATGAAAATCATGCAGGCCGTACCCAACATTTCCGAAGGCCGCCGCCGGGATATTATAGATGAAATTGCCGACGCGGTCCGATCCGCGTCGCCGAACGCCAAGCTGCTGCATACCGATTTTAATGCCGACGCCAACCGCACCGTTTTTACGCTGGCCGGCACGCCGGAAGGAGTTCGCCAGAGTTGTTTTGTTCTGTTACAAAAGACCACCCAACTGCTGGATATGCGCACCCAGCACGGGGCTCACCCGCGGCTGGGGGCGGTGGATGTCTGCCCGTTTGTGCCGGTGCGGAATATGACGCTGGCCGAAGCGGCCGAACAGGCGGAATTATTCGCCCAAAACGCCGCGGAAAAACTGCATCTCCCCGTCTATTTATACGAATCCAATGCCCGCACGCCCGAGCGCAAAAATCTGGCGTTCTTACGGCAGGGCGAATACGAACATCTGCCCCAAAAACTCAAAGAACTGCCGCCGGATTTAGGCCCGCGGGAATTTTCCGAAAGCGTAGCTAAAACCGGGGCCAGCGTGATAGGCGCGCGGAATTTTTTAATTGCGTTTAACATTTCTTTAAATACGCAGCAAATCGCCCCCGCCAAAGAAATAGCCGCCGTACTGCGCGAAAAAGGCGGCGGGCTGGCTGCGGTAAAAGCCATTGGCTGGCTGATGCCGGGCTATCAAGCGGCGCAGGTTTCGTTTAATTTAACGGATTTTCACACCACGGGCTTAGCGCAGGTAATGGAAGCGTGCCGCCGGGAAGCCGCCCGGCGTGGATTGTGCGTTACGGGAAGCGAATTAATCGGGCTCGCCCCGGAAGAGGCCTTCCTGGACGCCGGCCGCTTCTACGCGCCCGGGGCGCATTCTACCCAGGAACTGCTGCAACAGGCCGTGCGGCATTTAGGGCTTGATAAAATCCGCCCGTTTGATTTAAACGGACGGATTCTGGAAAAACAAATTGACTGCGCGTTACAATAACTCCAACAGCCGCGCATAAGTTTGCGGCGGGATTTGCTCCGCCCGGGCCGACAGCGGTATATTTTCGCGCGTCAGACTGCGCTGTATTTTTTCTTTCTCGTATCCGCACAACGCCCAGGAATTAAACAATGTTTTCCGGCGGTGTAAAAAAGCGGCATTGACTAATTTTTTAAACCGCGGCCAATCTGCCGCAGCCACCGGCCAGACCGGCTTTTTTTGAAAAGCCAACACCCGGCTTTCTACCTTAGGCGGCGGATTGAAACAGCCGCGCCCCACTTTGCAAACGGTGCTTATCTGGGCCCGGAGCTGACTGAAAACAGACAGCGGCCCGTAAAATTCCTCCCCCGCGCGTGCGCAAATGCGCTGGGCCTGTTCTTTTTGAAACATAAACACCGCCGCGTGAAAAAAAGGAAAATCCAGCACTTTATCCAAAATAGCGGCCGCATCAATATAGGGCAAATTGCTTACAAAAAGAGTCGGCTGTGCCGCCAAATGCGCCAAATCGGTCTTTAAAAAATCGGACTGTACAACCTGCACGCCCGCCTGCGGCGGCAAATTCTTTTGCAGGTACACAACCATTTCCGGGTCGATTTCCACCACGGTAAAATGCTGCTCTCCGCGGCGAATCAGCTCCCAGGTAAGTGCCCCTTTTCCCGGCCCAATTTCCACCAAACGCCCCGGATTTAACAGCAAGGCGGCGTCTATAATTTGGCTGATGATATTTTCATTAATTAAAAAATGCTGCCCGTATTTTTGCATGATTAATCCGCCAGTATTTTTAAATTGCGTTTGGCTATTTTATTTTTAGGGTCCAGCCCGAGGCATTGTTGATAATATGCCTCTGCCGCTTCATCATTCCCCGCTACAACCGCGGCGGTACCCAACCCCAGTAAAGCCAGCGAATCGGCAGGCGCCAGTTGGCGGGCTTGCTCAAAAGCCGCCGAAGCCGCTCCAGCATTTCCGCGGGCCAACGCAGCTACGCCTGTTAGCAAAGCGCACATTCCGTCCGCCGGGCAAGGGGCATTCCCTTCCCGCAATTCTTCTTCGGCTTCGTCCACAAAGGCCAGCCAGCTGCGTCCCATCACCCACAGCCCCATATCGTTGCCTACAATACGCGGGTCATACACCGCTTTCGGCACGACGGTATTCCCCTGCGTCAGGGCCGCAGGGGATCTGTAATCCATCGTCCGGCCCTGCAGCGATAAATTGATATTATATGCATCCCCCGCCTGGGCCAGCGTTTGTTCCAGATCGGAAATAAATTGTTCAATTTGTTCTTTGCGCGCTTCGGCCGAACTTTCCGGCAGGGAAAAGACGCGTTTAAAGGTGCGGGAGGAGGACGCGTCAGCCAAATTGCCGTCGGAACGGAAGCGTTGATAGGCCTCTTCAAAGGTAGGCGCGCGGCGGGAGGAAGAATCCGCCGGGCTGGCGACGGGATTATATTCCAGCGAAACTTCTATCTGGACGGTTTTAGCGGGAGAAACTTTCTCCAAGCTGTCTTTAAATTCTTGTATTTCTTCTCTAAAGGCGTCTGCCCCGCGTCCGCTGGCGCGGTAAACGGCGTTTAAGGCAAGCCCGTCGGATTTAAAACGAGTAATGGAAAACGCTTCTTCCAGCACTTCCCGCGCCTGGGGGATATCCCCCTCCCGCAGCAATAAAAAAGCATAACGGAGCCGGGCCACATAATCGCCGGGTTTGGTACGAACGGCTTTTTTGTAGTATTTCAAAGCGTCCTGAGGTTGGCCCAATTTTTCGTACAAGGCGCCCAAACTCAGTTGGGCGTCCTCGTAATACGGAAAGAGCCGCAGGGCCTTTTTAAAAGAGGTTTCGGCTTGTTCATCGCGGCCCATGGCTTCGTAAAGCGTGCCCAGCTGGTATTGGTAAAGCGGTTCGCGCGGGGCCAATTCCACCGCCCGGCGGAAGTGTTCCAGCGCTTTATCCAGTTTTAGCTGTACGGCGTAAGTGGAACCCAAATTCATATGGGTATCGGCTTTGTTGGGATCTAACGCGTTAGCGGTTAAAAAGTATTCTTGTGCTTGCGAAACATCGCCTTTCCAGCCGCTGGCAATTCCAAGCAACTGGTAAGCCATCGCATTTTTGGGGTCCAGCCGGAGCGCTTCTTTATATTCACTGACGGCGCTGTCCACCTGGCCCGTCCAGTACAGGGCCGCGCCCAACAAAAGATAGGGCAGCGGATCTTTGGAATTTTTAATCACGGCTTTGGCAAAACTGTCCGAGGCCTCTTTGTAACGGGCCTGAGCCATTTCCCCCATACCGCGGCGCATATCCACAACGGATTGTTCCAACATAATCCGGTCCCACACGGTTTGGGAATAATCGGTTTTTAATTCCTGCTTGCGAAAGGAAAAAGGGAAAAAGGCCGCCGCCGGGGACGCTAAAAAAACCCCTCCCCAAATAACGGCCCCTAGCAAAAGAATCCGTCTGCTGTTCATAGGTATATGATAAATAAAAAGCGGGGAACAGGGCAACCCGATTTAAAACCTGCCAAACACCTGCGAATGTTTCGGGTATAGATAAAAGATCGTAGGCCATTCCCAGGGAAAACCGCGGTTTAGCCGGAAAAAACCCTCCCCGGCGAACCGGGGCTGCAGACAAAAAAATCCCCGGGAGTTTTACTCCCGGGGGATAAACCATCTATAACTTCTTATTCAACCGTATAACCTACAGTCTCGCCTACAATTTCTCCGCCGGCAGAGCCACTGGCAGAAGAAGCTTTGTAGTCGTGTCTGCACGGGGTAGTATCTCCGTTGCTCGGTTTTGCATTTTTACCGTTAATACATACCGCACCAATATATTGCAAGGCATCAGCCACCGGCATATTGCCGGATAATCCGCAGGAAGTATCAGCATCATTGAAGATAGCCGAATATGCTCTGACATACTGTTGCCGGTTGATATCGTCAATGGTTGCATTCGTACTAATAGATTTCAGCTGTTCTGCAGAAGCAGACTGTTGCTGTGTAAAACCAACGGCATCGGCAATGGCATGCAGCGGGTAAGATTTTGGATCAAACGCATTGCGCGCCCAGCCGCCTTTAGTCAGCTCATTCAAATACGAATCGCGGCCCGTTGCACCAGCATATCTATTCTTGCCGGCCAAGTCACCGATGGACTTTTCATTCCAGTTATAGCGTCCATAATGGTATGGCAGCACGGTGGACATGGCACTAAGCACTTTTCCATCATCTCCTTTGGCGCTTCCACAACCTAAGAACCGACGATCTACGATCCTGCGTCCGATACTATCCATCGTAATACGAGCCGGATAATACGAGGAATTAGGCCCCGTATAAGCCGCAAATGCACCGAAAGTATTTCTCCACACCGCACGCACACGCATCATCTGCGGATCGTACGAGTTATATCCAATCGTCTTTCCTAAGGCACACACTACATTCAGCGGTACCTGTGCATTAGGATTCCGGGCATACGCAATGGTCAACGCATCAACCAGCTGAGGCACACTAACCGCGCCGCTATGTTCAATAGTCGTATTGGCAGACACAAACGATTGGCTTGCATTCGTGTCGTTTAACACGCTATCTACATATGCTTTTACCTCGGATTGACTCAACATTCTGGCAGCCCCGTCTTTGGACTTACGCGTAAGCCCTACCGCTGTACAATTATTGGTAGCAAGCGCCTGCCCAAAAGACTGTTCTCCGCCTTTGCCAAAAACGGTAAATTCTGGCATTTTTAACAAGTTGGTTCTTTCCTTGGCATAACGATCCGCAATACCCAAACTGCCGTTCATTTTATTAGCCAACTGCAATACTACTTTCTGCGGATCTTTTTTTATAGGTTCCGGATCCGGAACCGGTTCAGGTTCCTTTTCAATATCGGTCTGGAAACCAATAATTTCAGATCCGTCTGCATATACACAGGTCGCCGTGCTTACTTCTCTGCCGGGCAAATCTTGGCCCAAGACCACACTTCCTTTGCCCGAGGCATCGGATCTCTTAATATTGCCCATATTGCAGCCGCCTTTGGTAATAGAGCTGCCGTCCGTAAGCAACGAATCGCACTGCCGTACCTGCCAAGTAATAATCACGCGGGAACCTGCCATTTTCTGCAGCTGATCGCTCGTAGCCAGGATCTGATAATCATTATTCGTTCCCGGCAGTTCTTTGCGTTCCGTACCCAGCGAACCGCTCTTTAAACCGGCATTGGTCAGTTCTTTGCTCCAGCTGCCCTTAAACGGCCGGACATCTTTGTGCGGCACATAGAACCATTGGCCGGTAGAAACATCCGTAGAAGTCGTAAGGGCTTGGGGCTGCGTATTGTCTTGTCCTTGGATTGTGTAAGCCAAGAGAAACCGGCTCTTCATCGCATCATACGCTTTCTGACCGGACATACCGTTGGTAAAAGTCAAGTGTGCATAGGGATACGGCCCTACTTTTTCTCCCTGTTTGGAATTGACATTCGCCAGGTAATCGCAGCTCACGCGCACCAACGGATACGGGCAGCGCGCACCGGTTACCCATCCCTTGCCTTCTTTGGAACCTTTGGTAGAAACAGCCAGGTTCTCTTTCGTGCCGGTAGTTACCGCATCTTTAATAGCACCGCCTTCTCTAAGCACATTCAAGAATTCCTGATAAGTCGGCATACCGCCGCCATCTACCAAAGTTACTGCTTTTTTCACCTTATCAATGTTAGGAGCTTGCTCATTAATGGCTTGGAGACAATCCTGCTTCACCGGCCATTTCAGTTCCTTACATTTGCCAATGGCTTCTTCGTAGCTGGAAGCTTTGAAAGTTCCGGCTCTTCCTTCTTTATTTAAACCCCAATACCCTTTGTAATTGTAGGTATCGGCCGTAACTTTGTTTTTATCCAGCTTTTTATTCTTAATAGCCACACTTTCAATGAACAGCGGTACGAAATTATTGCGCTGGGATACCGCCGTGATGTTGGCGTTAAATTCGGCACCCTCATCAATGTAACCCACCACCAGCTTTTTGGCTTGGTCAGCAGGCGGCAGATCGTAATAGGCCGCCAGTTGATCCGTCGGCACGCCTACCACATAGTGCAGGATCGTCCAGCCGTCTTTCGTGCTGGTAAAGTTAGCATGGTAGATACCGTCCACCGCGAAAGTATTGCAGTCGCCCGCTTCGGCAAAGGTACCTTTGTTTTTGCCAAACCATTTGTTCCACAGCTTGGACCACCACACACCTAACCCATTTCCTAAACAATCTAAACGCTGGGCAAACGGCCCCATGGTAACGGCATTAGCATTACCGCCTTTCCAAGGATCTTGCACATCTTTATTAACTTTGTATCCAAAAAAGGAACGGCAGTGATTCTTGCTAAATGGAACCGTCGGATGCGCGGTTTCCCAAGCATCTTTATTTAAACCAGCGCATTCATCTTCGCTTCCGGCACCGGCAGCGGCACCAAACATCTTGCCCATGGACCAGTCATCTGTACCCGTTACAACACAGGACAAAAATCCATTCAAGAAGTTTTGTGCCAACTTATCAAAGAATTTAATCCTGTCCCACTTGCGGTTGAAGTCTGCTTCCCATTCCATCTGAGAGCGGCGCTTCATCATATCCCACCACCAGGGTTCTTTGCCGTTGAAAGCGAATTTGCGTTCCAATTTACCCGTACCGCCGCCAGGACCGAAAGAACCGCCGGACAATCCCCCGATTTTGCCGGGCTCAATGGGGCTCATTTGCGCGTCCATCAAGGCCTGCATAGCGTTGGATTTAGACATAGCGTCTTTAGAGCGTCTGGCTTCGGCCGCGGCTCCTTGGCCAAAATAACTGCGGCTCGGTTTGCCTGCCGCCTGTAAGGGCTGCAGCGAAACCGGCTTGGGGCTGTTGCGCGGGCCTTCGGCGGATACTTTAGCCGCCGCAGTTTTTAAACCGCCGCCCCACATGCCAACGCCCAATTTACCGCCGCCGCGGCTGGTAAGCCCGGCCGAGGCCAACGGATTAATTTTAGTCGCTGCCCGGCGGAAAGCCGCCCGCGTGGCAGGGGCTGCGTTGGTTCTGTAAATGTTAGTATTATTTTCTTCCACAGAGGTTCCCGTGTAAGAGGACGAATCGTCTAAACCGCTGCGGTCGTCAATATCGTACAGATGGGAATCGTCGGACGATTCTTCCGAGCTAAAACCTTTAATCAAGCTCAAGGGGTCGCGTCCGGCAAGTTGCGCAATCTGTCCTTCCGGATCCCCGGTAACCGTATCAAAACCGTACCGTTCGGGATCAAAAATAGATTCCTCGCTTCCGGGGGTAATCATCGGTTCTTCATTTACTTGCCCGCTGTACTTATACAAAAACGGCAGCAGCAGCAGCGCCACCAAGGCCGCAATGAAGAACGGAGCATCCCTTTTCGTTCTCTCAAAGAGAGTCTTTTTCGGTTTGCCGTCGCTCCCGATTTTGGAGGAAATACGATTAGCGAAAGATTTAAAAGCAGCCGGCTTGCTGTTTTTAATCTTATCGCTAAAGGTAAAACTTTCCTTCTTTTTTTCCTCTGGCATAAATGCCTCCTATTAAAATAAAACTACCGGTTTTGGGCTTTTCGCCCCGTTTTGGGAAAATTTTCCCCGTCGGAGAAATCCTCCCGCCTACCACTTTTCTATAATAAAGAAATTCGTTGTTCAGAGATGGTTCCCCACTCCGTAACAACTTTCTTTACCCGCACTTCCTTACTTCTATTATACAATTAAATACGCGTTTTTCAAGGGGTATTTAATAAAATTTGGAGCCGCCCCAGTCCGTTTCCGGGAAGAAATCCCCCGCGTTTGGATCCACCGGCTGCCCGTTTACGCCTACATTAAAAGTACCGGAAACCAACTTAGAAACCCCCTCCTCGGAACAGCCGCCGCCGTAACAGTCGCCTTCTTCATAATCGGCGGCTTTTTTAATAGCGGCGATACAGGCCTGTTGTTCTTCCGGGGTTTCCAAGCCCGCGCATTTTTCTCGTTCTTCGGTACAGTAAGCCGCATATTGGTCGTACCGGGCTTGCAAATTATTGGTGGTACAGGTTCCTTCCCGCCCGGCTTTTACCGCTACCCCGCAAAAAGCGCCTAAATCGGAATACGCCCGCTTTACTTGTTCGCATTGGTTCCGCAGCACCGAAAGCCGGTTGGAAAAATCGCCATTTACCTCATCACAGGTTTTAGGGAATGAACCCGCCAGCGAATTAATCCCTTTTTTGGCTTCTTCCAGTTGATTAATAGCCATCTCGCCCGACGAATTTAACGCTCGTTCGCATTCTTTTTCATTTTTCAGCCGCAGTTTGATATTGTCCAAATCGGCCACGACATCGTCCGGATTAATGCCAATACCCGAAAAGCCGGACGAGTCAAACACTCTTTTAGGCATATCAGCGCCGTCAAAGCCGGACGAGGCCAGCGTTTTCTTAAGCACAACATTGGGCGTACGGCGCGCGCTCATACCGGTCAACCAGGCATAATACATATCCCGCTGTGCTTTATGATTTCCAATGCTGGTAATAGGGTTTAACTGCGAGAGCATACCACCCGTTTCTAGAGATTTAGCTATGTTTTGCAAACCAGCATCGGAACGGGTGGCTTTATCCGCCAGCCGGCCCAGCCAGTCCATATTGCCGGAACCGGCAATATGCGGATTGGCAATTTTTTTAAGGGATTGGGTAGAGTTGAACCCGTCTTTTGGATCGCGGGCCACAGCGTCGGCATCGGTGCCGAAATATACCTCGGCCTGCGTTACGGCGTTGGCTTGGGTTTGGGCAATATCCCCTTTAATACGGGCTACGGAAAGATTGGTGTTTTCGTCGCCCAGCGTATGATAGGAGCCGGAAATGAAATCCCGCGCTTTGCCTTGCTGCGCCAGCGAAGCATTCACCGCCCGCAGATTGATTAAGCTGGAATCTTTCTGGGAAGTCATTCGCTGATGGGCCGTAGCAAATCCGCCGTCGTTGCCGAAAACGCCGTTTCCGTCCGGATCCGGCAGTTCTCCCTGCATTCGTTTGGAATGTTCGTTCCAGCTAAGAAGCGCCTTTAACAGCGAAATCTCCTGGGTTTCCTCCGGGGTATATCCCATCGCCCACGCCAAATTGCGCAAAAACGGGATTTTCCCCACCGGTACTACGCCCGTCGTCAACAACAGCAAAAGGAACAAGACAAGCACCGCCCACGCTTTTTTGGAGCGTGCCAACTGTTTTAACTCGGTCCACGCCAAGGCCAGTATTTTTTGTTCTTCCTGTTCAGGTTGCTGATTTTGTTCTTTCATTTTTGATTCAAGCAAACGGAAGGAACGCCGTTGCGTTCCTTCCGTTCCATTAAACTATTTGTTGGAGGACTGCTGGCGCACTTCGGCATCATGCTGCTTAATTTGCTGCACAGCCACCTCGCCGCCTTTGGTTGCCCCCATCATACCCACTTTCTTAAGCGCTCCCGTAGCTTTGCTCATAAAAGTTTTCTGGGCCGTTTTATCACCGGCAGCACCGGTCTTCATAGCTGAGATTCCCGTCCAGATCAACGCGCCAATGGCGCCCGCAGAAACCAAGTAGGACATAATGGGCATTAAGTTCCCGTTGTAGTTCTTCTGGTAATTGACGCCAAAGCCCACTACAGTAGCGGCATAAGCCATCACAATACCTAAAATAACCCAGCCCCACGCTACCAACGGAGCCCCTGCGGCCGCTGTAAGCGGATTAAGCATGAGCATTTTACCTTTGGAAATGAGGTGATAAGCGGCCGGAATGGCAGCCACCGTGGCCGCAATTAAGGCCAAAGTCATCCACATTAAGCGTTTGCGGGCCTTTTCTTGTTTTTCGGCGAAATCATCCTCTTGTTCTACCCAATTTCCAATGGCTTTTAATTTGGCATTGGCCGGGTTTTCAAAATCGGCCGAACCGGTAGATTCCGTTTCCACCCCGCCTTCCACCGTCATACCGCCGGAATTACGGCTGCTGGCCAAAAAGGCGCGGGATCCTTCGTTAGCGGCACGGTTTTCATTGCGGGCGGCATCCGCCGAGCGTTTGGAAATATCCCGCAAGTCATTACTATCTCTAAACGAGCGGCGATTAGCGGCCGTGGTAGCATTTCTGCCGCCGGCCATAAATCCGGAACCGGACCGGCTAAGCCCCATGGCCGACACCGCATTACTGCCGCTGGGCATCGCACCGGAAAATTGATATCCTTCGCTTCCAGATCCGCTTTGTCCCGAAGATCCGGAGCCCCCAGAACCGGAGGCGGAAGAACCGCCTATTGCCCCCGAAGCGGCATTGAAAGCATTGCCGGAAGCACGAGCCATGGAAGCCGTTCCCAAAGAGGGGCGATTAGCGGCCTGATGTGCGGCCGCCGCCGAGACGGCCCCGCCGCTTACGCCCGGCACCTGGCGGCCGCCGGAAGCACCCGCTGCGGCCGGTCCGTTCAAAACGGCCCGGTTGGCCCCCATACCCAAACCATCAGTAGTGGAAGAAGTTTCCGCGGCAGAACCAAACGAGATATTTTGGATATTATCCACATTATCCAGCCCAAAGTTATTGGCGGAACCGCTCCCGGCCTCCAGCGCAGCGCGCTCTTCGGCCGTAGCCACCTGGTTCAGCGAATCTTTAATGTTGATAGAGGTCAGCAGACCATCTTTGCTTTGCAGTCCTTCGTAAGAAGAACCGCTGGAAATGCTGGACAAAGTGCGAATTGGAGCTTCCTTGCTGGCGAAGGTATTATCCGTCTGATAGGCGCCGTAAACCGCCAACGCGCCCACGCCCCCAATCGTTAATAACTGGGGAGCCCGCAGGACAATTTTGCCTGAAGTGCTTTTCAAAAATTTAAATAAGTTCATAAGCCCTCTCCCTACTATTTAAATGCGTCCACGGCGTTCTGCACCTGAAGTTGTTCGGCCTGCCCCTGCCGCTCCAAGGCGGCCCGGCGGAAAGCCGCTTCCCGTTGGGCGCGCGCTTCTTCACGCTGGGCTTCCAGCTGCACCTCTTGCAAGCGTTGCTGCAGCATCTGCCCGTCCATAAATAGCGTGATTCCCCAAAAAATCCACAGAACCACCAACAAAATAGCTACGATTCTGTAAATGCAATTTTTTTTGCTCCAGGGTTCCACAATCAAATTACCAATTCGCATAGACCGAACCTCTTATTCTCTTCGGAATTAATGGGCGGTTCGCGGCGGATATTCAACCACACACGCTGCCGCCCAAGCTCATATCATACATATGTGGTAAAACTATTGGACGCGCCCGCGCCCTTAGAGCCGACCAAGCCCAATTTCTCACCCACCTGGGTATATAATTCTTTAAAGGCACCCGCCCAGATGAACGACGCCCATACCCCGGCGGTTAAGATTGGCGTAATCACGCGAATTGCCACACTCATACCGTCTTTGCCCCATTTATTGGCATATTGTTGGGCTTTCACAAAGCCCACCACACAAACAGCCGTCGCCGCGGCAGCAATAATCAACGCTAAAATCAACCCAACCGGGATTCCCAGCACGGTGATATTTTTGACCAGCGGAATCGCAATCATTGCGGCAATAGCCACGCCAAAAGCACCCCACATCCACGACAGCATGGCGTTGCGGTCTTTTAGGCGGTCTTCCTGGATAATATCAAAATCTTCGCTCCAGGCCCCCACGCTGTTGAGTTTAACATCGGTGGGCGCCGCAAAATCCTTAGATCCTTGGCCCTGCCCGGTGGTTACGCTCTCGCCTACTACACTCATACCGCCGGAAATTTTGGTGCTTGCCAAAAAGGCACGAGCCCCTTCGTTCGCGGCGCGGTTTTTGTTTTTCGCGGCATCCGCCGAGCGCTTGGTAATAAATTTCAATTCATTGGCTTCTTTGGAATCTCGGGCATTTCCGGCCCAAGCGTCCAAATTACCGTCCATCATATCGCTGCCGAAACTGGACCGTGCCCGCATACGGGCTCCTTCCTGGGCAGCAGCGGCCTGGGCTTGAAAATTCTTCATTACTTGAGCGGCATCTTCCAAACTGCCGTTAGAAGCCCCCTTCCCACCCTTGGTGCTATCTTGCACAACAAAGGCAGAATTAAACGCATTTCCTCCACCGCCGCCAAGCCCCCGCGTAGCCGCGGAGGACCCCCAATCCCGGCTGGCGCTGGCTAAAGAAGCGGGGGCATCACCCTGTTTTTGCCCATTGGCGCCGCCGGCCGCCGCTTGCTGCTGTGCTTGCTGTTGGGCGCGGCTGATAGCGTCCGATACGCCGGCTAACGACTGCTGCGCCAGCGCCATGGGATTATTTTTTAATTCTTCTTCATTGGCGCGGTTGCCCCCCATGCCAAGCCCTTCCGTACCACCCATTTGATAGGCCTGCGGATCGGAGGGAGCGGGGGCGGACACTGTAACCGAATCATCGTATTCTTCGGCTCGTTTTTGGGCAATCGTCATTTTTTCCGTCATTTCTATTGCCTTGGACGGAGTGGCCAAGAAAGAGGATTGCACTTCCCCGTTAGCGCCATACGAGCCGCCGGAAGCACCGGCCACATACACAATTTCGCCGGGATTATACTGCCCGCCCAAATTAAAGGCCGTATTGTCGGAAGGGGCATCCAGCATTTGCCAGGCGGCAATGCCCCCCACTCCGACCACGGCCGACAGCCCTACCGCCTGCGCGGTAGAGAGGGCAATTTTGCCGCTACGGCCCAGCCATTTAAAGAAATTCATACATGCCTCCTAAACTACTAAAACTATGTACATACAGCTTAAACGACTATCAAATCTTTATAAGTTTTCGTACCCTACTTCTTTCTAGCATTCTGCAAACAAGTTTGCGGCGCCGCATGCCCCTGGCAGGCCGCTACTTGATTCTGGTCATATTTAGAGCTGTCCCCATAATCCGAGCCATACTGGGACCACCAATTCGTATTGCCAGAGGTGGAAGAAGTGCGGGAATTGGAGGAAGAATACTCCGGAACAGAGATTTTACTTCCCCCGCTGCGCTGGTGCGCATTATAAGCCGAGTTATACACTTCCTGCCGCTGGGCAGCATAGGTCGTTCCAGCCAGCAGGGTGTCGCGGTTGCTGCGAAGATCTTGTGCAAAATCTTTGCGCATATCCTTTTCCCAGTTGCGGTTGGCTTTCTGATATGCAGCGTATTTCTTTTGGTCTACCGTAACGACCGCTTCTTCGGTTATACCGAGTTCTAACATTTCCGGGTCGGTTGTCTGTTCTGAGGTAACTACCTTATAGTCTTCCGCCGGGCGGGAATACTTGGACACAAGTTCCGTATCCGCACCGGAAAGCCCTTTTTTATAGTTGGCATAATCGTCAATTAACGGGCCTTTAAACGAAGCCATTTCATCAGCCGTCCGCCCGGTAACTTTCATATACAAATCCTGTTGATCAGGCGTTAAAGCCCCCCACTCTTTAGACAAGATCTCATTGCTGGTACTGCTGTCCAGTCCTCTGGCCGCATTCCGTCCACTAATGGCCCCTTGCAGGGCATCAATCCCTTGATTCATCACATTGCTCATGGCTTGCAAGCCCATATTAATCATACCGCTCCAGAGTTGTTCCAACAAGCGGTCGGCCATACTCTCACGAAAATCATCTTCCAAATCCTGTTTTGCTTGTTTCCCGGCGTTGGCGGCGTCCGAAATCGCATCGTTTAAATTCCCCAAATCGGCCGAAGAAACCGGTGCATTGGTATCCAGCGTAAGCCCGCTGGTCTTGCTTAAATCTACTCCGCCGTCAGTGAAGGCCTCGCTCCCCTGCACATGGCCGCCCATAAGCGCCCTTTTGGCGTTGGCGCCTTTGGAATCTTTAAACCCGGCCGCTGCACGGCTGGTTTGCGCAAACTGGGCTAACGCCCGGCGGGCGTCCTGGTTTTTAAGTTGGGTTACCGGCAGTTCGGACCCTTTTTCCTGGCTCTTATACGGCGAGAAATCCCCCCGAGGCGCTCCCCAGGAAGTACTGACCCCGCTGCCGCTGGCCCGGCCGACGCTGGCACTGCCCAGCTGGCCAATTTGCGTAGGCCCCGCCGCTGCTGCACCTCCCCCCGCATAACCGCCGCCATAACCGCCATAGCCGGAGGAGGAAGAAGCGCTGTCCGAAGAAGAATCCATATCGGCCGATTCCGCCTCCGCCGCCGCTTCTGCCGCGGCCTCGGCATCGGCTTCTTGGCGGGCTTCTTTTTCTTCGGAAGAATACAACATCGTAGAGCCGTTGTTCTGCATATCGGGGTATTTGGAAGCCAACAGGTATTCTTCGGCTTCATCGTTTAAAAAAGGCATTTGGGCCAAGTCGTATCCGCGGGTATTGAAACCGTCAAACGAGGTTTCATCGGCATCGCCCATAAAAGAGGCCAAAGTCAGCAAGGCCACAAAACACACCACTACGATAGCCCCCCAGGTATAGGCCTGTTTTTTATCCATTTTGTTAATTTTTTGGAATACATTTCCCGGTTTTAACTTAAACATAAAAACCCCTTATCTATATAATAAAAACTACTCTTGTTGACCCGTACCCCAGGTGCGCTCAAACACAGAGTTCCCCTATCTTACTATTAATTAGTATAGGCAGAAAAAACGGCTTTGTCAAGGCCAAGAGCCGCCTGATTAGCGTCCTTCCGGCCGTTCGTACGGCGCCGGGCGTTCGTTATGGCCTACATATTTGATAATTTCCACTTCGCCGCCGGTTTCGCACAAGAAAGCATACCCTTTTAGGCATTTAGCGTCCCGGTCGCAGACTTGGTCCTTATTGTAGTTGCACAAAAACCGAATACGCGGCGGCCGGGTGCGGGCCGTCAACACGACTTTCGTCCAAGTGCCGGAAGTTTCAATATCCATTTTCAATTCATTTAAGCTTAAAAATTTGCGCATACCGGGGTTATCAAAGCCCAAATAACTTTCCACTTTGCGCTGAATATCTTTCTTCAGAAACCGGCGGTCCCAGGTATTGGCATAATAATCCGTTTCGTGGGACTGCAGCTGAAAACGGCGCGCCGCATAAAACCCGGCTATTTCCATTTTTTGGCTTAAAATCAACAGCCCGAAAATTTTGATGATAAATAAAATAAAAATTACAAACAACGGGAACAGCAGTACGACTTCGGTCGTCGCCTGCCCCTTTTTAGAACGAATAGAAAATAAACGATTCCTCATTACGGATCCAAAGTTACCGTATATTTAGGCAACGGATTAGGCCACACGCAGTTATTGTTATTGCGCGGGCACGCCAGAATTACGGTATTACGCACATACGGCTTATATTTTTGTTCTAGATTGATATTAAAATGGTTCTTCGGTAATTTAAACGGCTGTTTGAGCACAACTCCCCGCCCCAGCGTACGCAATTTGCTGCGGGAGCTCGGGTCCAAATAGGCAAATTGGAATAACTTGCTTTTGATAATTTCCGTCATCGGCAAGTCCAGATTATTCGCGCCGCCGTGCTCGCCGCTCATACCGGAATCGGAAGCATAAAAACGCACCTTATCCAATTCAAAAGGTTTCGTACCCAGCGTAATAAAACGCCGCAGCTGGGAAGCGCTCTGCCGGGCACAGTCCGACTTTTTACAGTCGTTCGTATTCAAATAATACGCCTCGCGGAACATAATGGCGTTTTTGCTGACTTCTTTATATACATACGACTGGGATTCATAAATAGAACCCGTACGAACATAGGTTTCCAAATAGTTATGAATAACAGCCGTACCATACTTCAATGCCGAGAAATAATAATCATTTACCAATGATTTGCTCATGACCGGCACCCACTCGTCCGAATTAGGTTCGCGGGGCTGCTCTTTCTGCCAATCGTTGCGGGAGAATTCTTCATTTTTGGGGTCGTACTGAAGCCCCCAATCCACCGATTCTGCCTTAGGGGCTTTGTTAATCCCGGTATCATAATCCGGGCCGATAACCGGAATACCGCCGCCGTGGTAAAAAAGTTCAAAAATACTGATGGGCTGCCGGCCGCTGGCTTGGGCAGTTTGAGTGGGATTAACTTTTTGGTCTTTGTAGTACAGCAGAACGCGGTAGGGAAGCGGACCGTTGACCATAGCCACCGCGTTTAAATAAGTGCTGGCGGCCGAAACCTGGGAGTAAGCCGCATTGTCCAGCGCGAACTGCTGGCGGACCTTGGTCATAGATACCTTGGCCGTTTCAAACAACAAATAAATCACCAGCACAAAAATAGGCGCCAAAAGGACCGAAGGCAGCAGAATCTGCGCCCTGCGGTCTTGCAATTTCCAAACGGCACGCCGGATAATACCCATAATCAGCTGGTTAATAACTGCCCAATAAAAGTGAAGAAAAAACGCACAATATGCGTATGAAATGCCGTTAAAAAGGCCGCCAGCACCACGACAATCGTCGCGAGCATCAGCACATATTCAATAGTGGCCTGCCCGCTCTGCGGGCCCCGCCCAGGCGCCAGCAGCCCTTTTAAACGCATAAATTATTCTCCGTCGTCATCGGGGACAATCGTCCCTTCCGAAGAAATCAGCCCTTTCTCAATGGCTTTTACCACCGCTTCAGTGCGGCTGCTTACGCCCAGCTTATGAAAAGCGCTGTTTAAATGGTTTTTAATCGTTTTTACGCTGCAGTTGAGTTCTTTGGCCAATTCTTTATTGCTCAGCCCTTTGCCCAAGTAATCCATTACTTTAATTTCGGTCTTGGTCAGCGTGGCCTGCGAAGGCATACCGTTGTTGCCCATTTTGCGCAGCCCGTGCAGCAATTTGCCCATCAGTTGCTGCGGAATCATCAGCCCTTCACTGGTGAAGGTTTTGATGGAATTGACAAGTTCGGCCGCCGGCAGCATTTTAGAAAGATACCCGTTCGCCCCGGCTTGAATGGCGTCTAACACATGGGCCTCATCTTCAAAGCTGGAGAGCATCAGCACATTTACTTCCGGGCAGGTCTGGCGGATTTGGCGGGTGGCGTTAATGCCGTCCATTTTAGGCAGTTTGATGTCCATCAAAACTACATCGGGTTTAAGCTTTTTGGCTTTTGCCACAGCTTCCAGCCCGTCGGCAGCTTCGCCCACCACTTCAATCCATTTCTCTCCGGTCAGCACATCTTTAATCCCTTCGCGAAACAGCGTTTGGTCATCGGCAATTAATACGGTTACTTTTTTCTTCTTATTCATTGGCATACTCCCTAAGCGTTGTTAAATCTTAAGAATTTGTAATGGGCAGCGTAAAGTTAAACGAAGCGCCTTTTCCCAGTCCGTCACTCTGCGCCCAAATACGCCCGCCGTGGTTTACCACAATATCCTTGGCGATGGAAAGCCCCAGCCCCAGCCGGCCCACACGGCTTTTATCGCCCACCTGGGTAAAGCTGGTAAACAAATTCGGCGCTTGTTCCGGGTCAATACCGTCCCCGGAGTCCGTTACCGACACTTTAGCATTTTTTTCATCTATTTTGCTAACGACAATTTCTATCGTTCCGTTGTCGGGCGTATGGCGGACGGCATTTTCCAAGATATTGGAAATGACCTGCCGGATCCGTTTTTCATCGGCAAACACCGGCACCGCCCCGCAGCTTTCAAAGGTAACCCGGATATTGCGCTTGGCCCCCTTGGCCCGGAAAATTTCCGCCGTTTTCTTTAAACTTTCCGTCAGTTCAAAGCGGGTTTTTTCTATGCGCAGCTTCCCTTTTTCAATGGCGGCCCAGTCCACCAAATCCTTAATCAAATGTTCAATTTGGTTGATGGATTCGTCCATAAACATCATTTTTTTCTGCTGGTCCTCGTCCGGGTTCAATTTCTTTTTGAGCATATCAAAGCTCATTTTAAGCGTCATCAGCGAGTTGGAAAGGTCGTGCGAAACGATAGAAAAGAATTTGGATTTCATATTATTCAAACGATCCAAATCTTCGTTGCGGGTTTTCAACTGCGCCAATAATTCTTTGTTGTTCTGTTCCAGGAAATACTTATCCAGCGCGCGGTTGATGGTTCGTTTTAAATAATCAAAATCCACGGGCTTCATCAGAAAATCATAAACCGATTCCTGCATGGCTTCCATAATCGCGTTAAGCGACGCATACGCCGTGATCATAATAATCTGCGTATCCTGGTTAAACGAACGAATTTTACGAATCAAATCCAGCCCCGTTTCACCCGGCAGGTTATAATCCATCAAAATCACATTGAAAAATTCATTGGCGCAAATTTCCAAACATTCTTTGGCGTCCCCCGCCTGATAGACCTTATATCCCTCAATTTCCAACAGGTCCACCAGCGTTTCGCGCAGGTTATTGTCATCATCTACCACTAAAATTTTAACTTGGTTCTCCATAATTGGTATCTCCGGGTTTTCTGTATATTTTTAGATAAATCTGGAAACAAGTCCCTTGACCGGGCACACTGTGAATAAACAACTTTCCTTTGTGCCGGCTGATGGCCTTGCCCACCACGGCCAGCCCTAATCCGGTGCCGCGGGCCTTGGTCGTAAAGAAAGGCGCAAACATTTTCTGGCGAACTTCTTCGGTAATGCCGGTTCCCTGGTCGGCAATATAAATACACACCATACGGCGGCCTACCTTGGTACCCACCGTCAGCGTGCCGCCGTTGGGCATCGCTTCTATCGCGTTGGACACCACATTGCGAATGGCCTGTTTAATTTCCTCCGCATCTACTTTAATGCGCACGCTTTCCGGATCCAGCTCATCTTTGAGCGTAATGCCCGGAATAAACGGATAAGAAAGCAACAATTCGCGCAGATAACTGTTTAAATCTACGGTAGTCAAAATCAAATCGCGCGTACGAGCATAGCCCAGCACTTCGCTGATAATGCTGTTGGCTTGTTTAATTTCCGCTTCAATAATACCAAATTGTTTCGTCAGTTTGGGATCCGGCGACGCCACCAACATTTTAATCAGCCGGGTTGCGTTGCTGATTACGGCCAGCGGATTGCGAATTTCGTGGCTGATAATAGAAGCCATCTGCCCAATAGCCGCCAGCCGCTCGGCTTTTACCAGCTCATTACTGGCCGCTTTCAATTCATGCGTTCGTTCTTCTACGCGCTTTTCCAACACCTGGTTTACCTGGGCTAGTTCGGCCTGGGCATGCACCAGTTCCTGCCGCCGCGCATGCAGGGCTTCCGACATATCCACAAACGCTGAAGCCAATTCGCCAATTTCATTGTTGGGAATTTCCAAATCGCTTGCTTTGACCACAAAATCATCATTTTCCTGCTGTTTAACCGCCGCCTTCCGCAAGCGCTCCAGCGGCCGGGTAATCGGCTTAATTACCCAATAGCTGACAAACAGCACAAACCCCAACATGACTAAAAACAACACCATTACATCCCAAAATGAATGAAAAGTGCTTTCTACAAACAGCTGAGCCGCCACATTGGCCGGCTGATCCACATACACCCGCCAGCCCGGCAAATTTAAATTAGCCACCGCCACCAATACTTTTTCTCCGTCCGGCAAAATAACTTCTCCGCTCCGCGCAGAACCCAACTGCTGGTTAATCGCCCGGACTTTTTCCTCCATTTCCGGCTGCGGCTCCTGCGCCAGTCCGTCCGGGGCGCCGTTATAAGAAATGATTTGTCCGTTATCAGCCGCAATAATGGCGTTCATATCCAGCGGATAGGCCTGGGAAAGCGATTCCCCCATCTCTTTTAAATTCATTTCCGCCACCAGTACACCCGACACCTGCGTATCGCCCAAATGCTGCCGCACCGGAAAAGCCAGCAGGGCAAACAAACCGTCCCGCTTGGGATATACATTGCTGATGTATTCTTCCCCTTTCTCCACGCAAACCCGCATAATATCGGGCAGTATCTGCGTATAATTGACCGAAGCGGCCGGCGTGCCGGCAGAGAACAGCTGTACCCCCTGCGGGTTTAAAACAGTTAAATAGAAAATAGACGGATTGCGCGCCAACAAATAGCGCAAATCCTGTTCATTAATAAATTCATGCCCGCCGAAATCCGTATGCAAATCTACAAAGATGGAAAACAACTGGGCTTTCCGGCTGATATGGGCCCGCGCCACGGAAGCCAGCCGACTGGCGACGGTCTGCTGTTTTTGTAAAATTTCATTTTTTAAGATGCGGCTGTCCACCCCCATCACATGGTACGCAATAATTACCACGGGTACGATGGAAATTAAAATAAGGACAAACACCGCCTTTGAAAACAAACCGCTTAATCGCTTCATCTGTGTTCTCCAACTTAAAACACACGCCTGGTTCACTCAGTAAAACAACCGGATCATCTACTGCCTGCAGTCCATCATCCCGTTGCTTTGAAAACGGGGGCCGGGTTACGACCCAGCCCCCGTTTGGCTTACCTCAAATTTCAGTTAGCAGCTGCCGGCCGGAGCCGCCGCCGCACCGGGCTGAGCCGACGCATTCGGATTCAAAAAGGAGAATCCTTCAATTTCGGAAGCCGAACCGAAATCCAGCTGCACTTTGCCTTCCCATAAGAAGGTAGGCGAAGCATTCACGCCGTATTCTTCGGCGTATTTGGCTTCTTGTTTTAACAGTTCAACCCCTTCTTTGTCAAACTTTTTCATAATTTTTTTGCTGTTGATGCCGGCTTCTTCCATCGCTTTATCCCAGCGGCTGGAGCGATAATCTTTATTGCGGATTTCCAGGTATTTCCAGAATTTTTTGGGATAGTATTTCGCAATTAACAGCTGGCGAATATTTTCTTCCCATTCGGCAGAACCGTGCAAGCTGGAAAAACCGTTCTGATCGTCGTAATTCACAATATAGCGGATTTTAATTTCTTTTCCTTCCGGCAATTTGCCGTCTTTCTGGGCTTGGATAACCAAGTTTTCCGCCATCGCACCATAGGGACATTGGGACATCACAAAAATTTCCATCACATTGGGCGTACCCGTTTTGCCGTTATATACCCCTTGGCGAGTTTGATGGGGCAAAATGATAAAATCGGCATTTTCCTGCGCATAACCGTATTGGATATGCTTTTCCAATTTGGTGCGGATATCATCGGTTTTTTTAATCAAATAAAGCGGCAGGAAGCTGTAGTCCAAATTGGCCAGTTTCGGATCGGCCGCGGCGTCTTTGTAAGAAACTTTAGAAACCACCGGTTCCATATCTAAAAACTGCGCGATGCCGGCGGTCAGCTGGGGGTCTTCCTGCCCGGCGGCATATTCGTCGGATTCTACAATTACAAACTCGGCTTTTGCTTTGGCCGGAGCCGCTGTTTTTTTAGCCGCTTTTTTAGCCGGCGCCGCAAACGCAAGCCCTGCTACGGCAAATACTACTAATACGGTTAATAATTTTTTCATTACCCCTAATCTCCTTTATTTGTCTTCTAATTCTACGCGCACGCCGCGGATTCCCAGGGCGCACAGCAAATTATAAGCCAGCAGAAAAAATACCGCCGACACCAAGAAAAGCAGCGTGCTCTGAATTGCGCGCATCACTAATCCCATAATATAAGCCGTATTAATCACGGCGTCCGGATTAAATACTTCCATCAGCGCAGTGATCAGCATAACCACGAACACGGCCAACGGAAATACGGAAAACAAAACCGTTGAAATGCCAATTTTTTTAATTTCTACTCTCATAATTTCTCCTAAAACAAGTTCCCTTATTTTTCGGGTTCCAACACCAGCACAATACGGTTTTTGCCCGCATCGTCCGGCAGCTGAACGGCTTTCACCAAACATTTTACATTTTTATTGATGACCGTGCCGCGTAAAACTTTGGTCGGGTTTTCCAGCGCTTCGCCCACCACCTGGATAATTTCCTGCTGTCTGCCGTCAAAAATATCCAACAGGTGCACCCGTTCTTTCCCCGGGACCTGTAATTCAAAATTGGTGTATAAGATGTTATTATTCTCGTCAATCACCAAAGCGCGGCTTCCTTTCGGCACCGTTACAGCCAAAATAGTTTTCCACCAGCGCTGTTCTTTTTCCAAGGACATGATTTCCACATTTTCCAAACTCTTAATGTCCTCGCGGATTTTGGCTAAAAGCGACGATACCGCCGCCGCTACATCGCCGATTTCATCTTTCCGGGGCGGCAGAGAGAGCGACAAATTGTTTAAAGAAACCGCCTCTATGCTGTCCTTTAAAGCCCCCAGCGGCCGCAGAATTTTAAGCAGTAAAAACAAATACAGCACGCCGCCAATCAGCAAAATCATAATAAACGCGCCAAACGCATAACGCACCATGGACGAATGAATCAGCTTTTTGGCGCTTTCGCGCGAAACTGTTACATTCACCACGCCGGCTACGGTATTGCCTTTGGCCAACAGCGGAATTGCCATATCGTAATAATCGCCGCTGCCGAATAAAATGGCCCGGGGCAGCCCGTCCCGAATGGCCTGCACCACGGCATTGGAATCAAACCCTACGGAATTATTATAATCCGAATAAGACATATTTAAAAACTTGGTATTTTCATGCCAGCGGATAGACCCGTCGTAATTTAAATAGACCAAGCTTTTAATGCGTTCGTCGTTGCGCTGCAACCCTTTCATAATTTCGGCTTCGCGGAAAGTGGCCTCCCCTTTCGGGCGGGAAGCCAGCCACTGCACCAAGGTCGGCGCCCGGAAGCGCACCATTTCCACCATTTCATTCTGCAGTTTTTTATCAAAAACAAATTTAAACAGGTTGTAATAGAAGAGCCCGCCAATCACGGACGCATATACCGTTACCAGTACAAACCACAACACCCATTTAGAAGTCAGTTTCATACGGTATCTCCTATTTCAGCAGTTCTTCCACTTTGCGAAGCCCCAAATCGGCATCGCTGTTGCCCGGATCCAACTGTTTGGCCACAATCCACGCCTGGCGGGCCCGTTCGTAATCGTCCTGGTTGAATGCGTCCAGCCCTTCAATGTATTTAGCGCGGGAGGCGGCACTGGCTTCGGCCGACACGCGGTTCACGGTACCGCCCAGCGTGGGAAGCGTTTCATTGGTTCCCACTGCTCCGACAGAGGACCCTATCGCCCCTGACGAACCGGGAATCGCTCCGGGGATAGATCCCGGAATGACAGACCCGCCGGACAGCCCCGGCACATTTCCTTCCACCGCCACCGTTTCAATCGGTTCTTCTTCCAGCGCCTCGGCGGCCGCTTCTTCCGCTTTTTGAGCGGCTTGTTCGGCCTTTTGAGCGGCCTGCTCGGCTTTGAGGACCTGCTGCTGTTTTACCCGCAAGTGATTTTCTTTGGCATTTCGGGCCCGTTTGATCAGGCCGTCCATAGTAGCAGCATCGGCTCCCCATTTTTTGGCATTGGTCCAATATGAAATGGCCTGATCAAACCGGTTGGAATTATACGATTTATTTCCCGCATTATAGTAACCGGCGGCAATTTCATTCTTTAACTGGGACATATACTTCTGCACCCGCGGATCTCCGGGCTGAATTTTAGTAATCCGTTCAAACACCGCATACGATTCCACAAACTGGCCTTTATTGTAAAACTCCATCGCCTGTTTCATAGAATCGGCCACCTGCTGTTTGCGCAGTTTATTTTCTGTATCAGAGATTTTAGCCACCAGTTTCGGGTCGTCCTTACGCATCAACAGCGCGTTATACCAAGCGTCCAGCGCCCGCTGATAATCGCCTTCTTCGTAGGCCACATCACCGCGGCGAGTGTATTCTTTGGCAATATCGTAATCAATTTTCCGTTTCCAAGACTGGGCCTTGGAGTTGCCGGGCTGAATGGTTAAAATTTCATTAAGTTTATCATTGGCTTCTACCAGGCGGCCGCTGTCATAAAGCCGGATAGTCTCCTGGAATTTGGCTTCAATCACCTGCGCTTCGGAAATCGTGCCGTAAGTACCCATATTGCTGGCCTGCTGGGCTAAGGTTTGGGCCTGCTTGAAGTTGGGATCGATGCTTAAAATGGTTTGAGCCATTTCCTGCGCGCGCTGATAATCGCCCCGTTTATATAACAGATACGCATTCTCATACACCATACGAAGCGTATAGTTCTGAATGCGTTGTTTTTCCAGCTGTACCGTGGAAAGATATTGTTTTTTCTCTTCCACATCGTTCAAGGTACCCATGGAAATTTTGCTCAAATCCAGAAGCATGCCCTCTTCTTTCCCATGTTGGCGGACGGGAATCTCCTTGCGAAAAGCCGCCGCCTGAAGGCATACAGAACAGCATACCACCAATAAGGTAAAGCCAAGATATTTTTTCATAGTTTATCCTCTAAAATCCCATACCGCCGCTGACAAGACCGCTGATCATCGGGGCTAAAATTAAAATAAAAATCGTCGGGAAAATAAACATAAACAACGGAAACAGCATTTTCGTTGACGCCTGTGCCGCCAGTTTTTCGGCCCGGCTTAAGCGGCGCGAACGCAAATCCGACGAGAAGTTGCGCAGCAAATCCACCAAACTGGTACCGAGTTCGTCCGACTGAATAATCAAACTCACTAACGACCGCACCTCCGCTACGCCGGTTCGCGCCGAAAAACGCTCCAACGCTTCCCTGCGGGAATACCCCAGCTTGATTTCATTGATTGTTTTTTCCAATTCTTCTTCCAAAATTGTCTTCACTTTGGCTACTTTAATAATTCTTTCAAAAGCCGTCAAATAATCCAACCCGGATTCAATAATCAAGGCCGCCAAATCCACCGTGGTAGAAAAGTTACCCAAAATTTCGGCCTGCCGCTGTTGGATTTTGCTCTTAATCATTACATCCGGCACCATAAAACAAACCGGCACCAAAATCACCGGCCAAAGCGACTGAAACAACAGCATAATCGCCGCCGGAATGGCCAGCGCCGCGATGACCTTAGTATATAAAATATCCACGGGCTGCGGGTTATCCGGGCTGCCCAGCTGCATATGCATTTCTTCCAAACTTTTTTCCAGATGAAAATTATGCAGGCAGAACACCGCCAGCCGGTCCAACAGCTTTTCTTCGGGTTTCAAACGCGCAAAACTGGAGGTGGACTTGAAACGCCGCACCGCCACATCTACAATTTCCTCTTTTTTCGGTTTCGGAGCCAACAACCCCAGCACGGTTAGGAATACGGCAAACATCCCCACCGCCAACAGTAAATTGAGCCCTAATGTAAATGCCAAGCTGTTCATAATTATACCCGTACTTCTCCCATCTTTTTAAGCACTTTCATACCGATTCCAATCCAGATGATACAGAACAAAAACACAAATATCCCCACCGGACTGGTGTAGAACGAAATCATCTGCGTCGGGTTGAAAATAAACATTACCAACATCATTACAAACGGCATAATACTGACCACGATGGACTGGATTTTTTGCTGGGCCGTCATGGCTTGCAGCTTTTCTTCCAGTTTACTTTCTTCGCGAATGTTCTCCACCAAACGCGCAAAAATGACGGTCAAGTTACCGCCAACCTGCCGCTGAATGATAATGGCTTTGATGATATACGACAGCATACGGCTTTCCACCCGGTCGGACAGCCCGTCCAGCGCTTTTTCAAAAGGCGTTCCCAACTGGTAATTTTTTACAACCAGCCCGAATTCGTCCGCAATAGGCGGCAGCATATCTTTGGATACCAGTTCAAATCCCTGCACAATATCCATACCCGAACGAAGCGAGTTGGAAAGCAAAATCAGCGAATCCATCAGCTGTTTATTGATGCGTTTGCCGCGGCTTTTCTTTAAAGCGTCCAACACGGCCGTAGGCATACGAATACTGATTACGCCCCCCATAAAAACCACCAACAGGAATACGAACACGCCCAAAAAGCCGCCGGTCATTATGCCTAAGAATAACCCGAACAAAGCAAACAAACCAACGGTTCCAAACACAATGTATTTAATATCAATCGTAACGAACTGACGGTTGAAATCTTCCGCCCACACCAAGCTTTTCTGCTTGTATTCTTCCGTCATGCGCAGGATATCTTCCCGCTTGTTTTCCAACAGCAAATACACCGCCAGCCCAGCTAACGAGGAGCCCAATACAATAAGTATCAAGTTAACCAGCCGGTCGGCCCGGGTGGTGCGGTAAATTTTCGGATCCGGCGGATAGGTGGGAATCGCCGTGCCGATGAATTGGGAAAATAAATGGTTGGAAAGCACCACCACCGCCATAACGGACTGGCGGTATTTATTTTCCCGCTCGGAAATGGGGCTGGAAAAAGATTCTATCGTGCTGAAAAATTCATTATTAATTAATTCAAAAGTGGATAACATGGAGCGCGCCCGGCCGTCCATGCTGTCTTTCATAATCAAGAGTTGCTGGCCGCGGAGCAAGTCTTTATTCAACCGGTCAAGCGTCGCCATCAAGTTCAGGCGGTTTCCCACAAATCCGCGGGATAGCTGCTCCAGCACAATCGGGCGGTTGGGATCCAAGGACTCCGCCGCACGCCCCAAAAATAAATATACATTGGAAAACGCCTGCCGCCACAAATCCACTTCGCTGTAAGTGCCCTCTCCCGGCACATAGACCACTTTGTTTTTGTCCATGCGGTCCAATTCTTCGGCAAACCACTGCGGCATTTTAACGGTACGCCCGGCCGAAGCACCGCATACATTGGGCAAAGTATAGACTTTTTTCTCCGCCGGCAAGTTTACATCAAAAAATTCCGCTAAAATACGCATTTTTTCCTGGGCGCACTGAATACGGGATAAATCCTGCTTTCCCAGCGCACGGGCCTGCAGCGAGGCCGGAAAGCCCGCCGCCACACACAAAATCCCTGCCAGAAAAATGCAAACCTTTTTCATCATATGTTTTTGTTTCCCCATGCTTAATGCTGTGCAGCGTCCGCCGGCGGAGCAGGAGGAACCTCTGAAGAAGCCGCTTGCTGCATTTGCTGTACAGCCCGCAAATCCGGCTCGCCATTTTCGTCCAGCGGGACGGCGTTTTTGGTAAACACTTCTCTATCCACCGGCTGGCCTTTTGCGGCAAATTCGTCAAAGAAAGTAGGCAGTTTGCCCGTTGGCGCAAACATACCCCGCACCTTTCCGTTTTCATCTACGCCCGTCTGCACATAGCGGAACAAATCCGTAGATTGAATTTCGCCGTCTTTCTGGCCGTGCATTTCGGTAATATAGGTTACTTTTCTGGAACCGTCCGAAAAACGCGACAGCTGCACAATCATATTGACGGCCGAAGAAATCATTTCGCGAATCGCAAAAATCGGCAAGTCCGCGCCGGTTTGCATACACATCGCTTCCAGACGGGACAGCCCATCGCGCGGCGTGTTGGCGTGAATGGTGGTCAGCGAACCTTCGTGACCGGTGTTCATGGCCTGCAACATGTCCAGCGCTTCGCCGCCGCGGCACTCCCCTACTACAATGCGGTCCGGACGCATACGCAAGCAGTTCTTTACTAAATCCTGAATCGTTACCGCCCCTTTTCCTTCCACGTTTGGCGGACGGCTTTCCAAAGACACCCAGTGCGGCTGCTGCAAACGCAATTCCGCGGTATCTTCTACCGTGATGATGCGTTCGTTATTGGAAATATACCCGGAAATCGCGTTTAAAAAAGTAGTTTTACCGGTACCCGTACCGCCGCAGACAATAATGTTTTTGCGGATACGCACACACTTTTCAATAAATCCCATACATTCCGGGCTGATGGTGCCGAACCGGTAATAATCGGCCGGACCGAACGGTTTCTGCGAGAAACGGCGAATGGTCAGCGTCGGGCCGGATACCGCCAGCGGGGCAATAATGGCGTTTACACGGGAACCGTCTTTCAAACGCGCGTCCACCAGCGGCACGGATTCGTCAATACGGCGGCCCAGCGGGGCCACAATGCGTTTAATGACCTGCACCACTTGTTCATTATTGCGAAATTTATATTTGGTCAAGGTCAATTTACCTTTTTGTTCAATGAAAATTTTATCAAAAGCATTGACCATGATTTCGGTTACGGCCGGGTCGCGCATTAAAACTTCCAGCGGCCCCAACCCTAAAATTTCGTCCAACAATTCCGATGAAAAGCGCGTGCGCTGATCGCGCGAGAACTGCAGGTTGGGCTGTTTTTGCAGAATATCGTCCACAATCGCGGCCACGCGTTTGCGGGTTTGTTCACTGGCCGAGCTTTCATCGCTCACGACAATATGCTCAATTTCCAGGGTGTGAACGACCTCTTTATGAATTTTCTGTTTTAAATCGTCCCAAAAAGAAAGTTTCGTCTTGCCGGATTCATCTTCTTCCGACACATGGTCCACTGCGCTGGTGGTTTTGCCATCGTCAAAAAGCACCGGGCTCCAAATTTCTTTGGCCGCCTGAGTAAATTCTTCATCGGAAACCGAGGCCACCCAGTCTTTCGGCGCCGTTTTTAAATCGCGGATTTTGGCCAGCACCAACCGCAGCCCTTTTACCCATTCCGACTGGGGATTGGTAATAATTTCCACTTCTTTGCGGTTGGAAGTCGCCATCACATCTTCGTCCCAGGGCAAAAATACATCAATCTCCCGTCCCAGCGAAGAATAAAAGCGCTCTACTTCTTCATACGGAATGGAGCCGGGCGTGTCGTAAGCGTTGCAAATGATGCTGACGCGGTCCATCGGATAGCGCTGTTCTTTATAGTCGTTAAAAAGCTGTACCGTAGAATTCAAATGAGTACGGGTGGCCTGCGAAACCCAAAAAATCTTGTCGGCAATATCAAAGGAAAATGCCTGCATGGGGAAGCTGGAATCCACATCTAAAAATATATCAAAAGTCTGGGAAAGACGGGATAAAATGGGAATTAAAATCTTCGGGCTGATGGAAGCCACTTGCGCCCGCGTATTGCCCAGCGGTAACACACCCACCCCCCACCGGGACATGGAAATTTTACCGCGCAGAAGCCCCCCTACCACCGCAATAGAGGTGTTGCCCAGCGTCCGTAATATATCCGACACGCTGACCGGCTTTTTAATATCCAAATAAAAACTGTGTTCCTGCCGGGCCAACGGGTCCAGCGGGACAATCAGCACCGGGCGTTTTTGAATACCGGCCCAGCCCAACGCCAAATTCAGCACCAGCGTCGTCTTTCCCGCGCCCTCTTTCGGCCCGGAAAAGGCAATGATTTTTGCTTCCGTTTTTTTGGATTCGTTTTCTTCTGCCATAAAAATTATTCCACAATTTCAACCGTAATAAACAGGAACAAGGAGCGCTGCTCTTCCGTTACATCTTTGTTTTTAAATAACAGCCCAATAAGCGGAATGCGCCCCAGGAAAGGCACGCGGTCCTCCGACACATTGCGGGAGCTGTTTTTTAAGCCGCCGATAACCAGTGTTTCCCCGCTGTTGATTTCCACATGGGTTTCTACATCGCGGTTGGTGAAAGACGGCGCCGTTGCCGTACCAATTACCACAGTTCTGGAATAGTCCACCGTAGAAACGGACAGCTGCACCTGCAAGTCAATAATGTTGTTGCGTTCCGGAATAATCGTAGGCAGCACATTGAGCAAAATACCGTATTCTTCCAGCTGCGAACCAACGCCCTGGTTGTTTACAATCGGTATCGGCACTTTACCGCCCACGGTAATTTTGGCGCTGTTACCGGAGGAAGTTACAATTTTGGGGTTGGAAAGCACTTGGGCACGCCCTTCTGTTTCCATCAAGCGAAGGCGCGTAGTAACCGCTGTTTTGCGTTCGAATTCGCCCAAGGACAAAATACCGGGAATCGTGGCTTCTTCAAAATCAAAAAGCTGGTTCCAAGAAAACCCTTTGACGCTTTGCATCGTTCCGCTGATTTCCACCACATCGGCGCTGACCGCCACCAAACGCGTTTTCTTAGCATGGGCGCAGGCAGGCAGCAGCACGCTGACAAGCAATACCGCAAGAGCTATTTTAGTTATAAACTTTTTATTCGTCATATTGGTCCTGTGTTACTGGAATAATTTTTCAAAAGTCGCAATTTCCATCAAATAGTTGGTTACATCGCCGTGCGAACGCAAGATGACGGAAATATCCCCTTCCGACTGCGCCAACGCCAAATACTGCGCATCACGCGGGGAAAGCGCCAGCGACAGCGCCGAGCTGTCCGAATAGGCGGCTGCATCTTCTTCTTTGTTTTTCATCGCATTGCTGGCTTTGGCATCCAAGCCCTGGCCTAAGTCCGAACCAACGCCTAATACTTTTACATTCTGCAACAGTGTTACCGTTACTTTCTGGTGGGTACCGCTCTTCATAACCGCTTCAAAAGTCAGCAAGACATCAATGTTATCGTCGGGCTTAATCATGCTGGCCGTGGATATCGGCACATTGATAATAAATCCTCTCATTTGCACCGGGATTTTGCTGGACAAGCCCGCCTCGGGAGACAACGAGGTGATGGCATACTTAGAAATCTGGTTTCCTTTGGGAATCTGAATACGCGCTACGGCGTTTTCAATGGCTTTAAAATCCGCATCGGTCGTATAAGTAAACGCATCTTTCTGCAGGTACGCAGCCGGTACGGGCACCGTTTTAATAAAATCGCGTTTGATTACTTCGCGTTCTTTAATATCGCGAATAGGCACGAACACCTGTTTGATGTTCTTAGACGCGTTAAGCTTATTTTTTGCGTTGTTAACAATCATCGCATAAACCAAGGTTGCGATGATCGCCACCACCAACGGAAGCATGATTCCTTTTTTCATTTTGTCTCCTTAACAACAGCTTTTAAATTAATCACAAATCTATTGGCTATCCGAACTCAGATAGGCCTTTTCAACGGGCATACGGGCCGTTGCTTTAATCCGGCGCACCCCTTCGCGCCGCGGTTCGCTGGCCAGCACATAACTGGTCCCCGGAAACATCAACCGCACGGGATAAGTTACCGTTACAACCACATCCTCGTGGCGGTGTCTTTTATACATAGGGTCAGTGCCGGTGGTTTCTACCTTTACACTTACGCCGATACTGCCCGCTTTTGAGCCAAAAACCTTTTGTTTGGCCTGGTTTATTTTCTGCGTGATAACCGTCCTATCCGGCCGGCCGCTGGGCTTTTTAACCCCCACCAACGAGCCGATACGGGCAAATTCATAGGAAGCATGATTGGCAATAATGGAGTGATAGGCAATGTTGCCGTATTCCAGTACAAAGAACACCATCAACATAAATACCGGCAAAATCAGCATTAGCTCTGCCGTTACCTGCCCGCCACACTTCCTACGAATTTTGCTCATACGGCCTCAAATTACATTTCGTTCATGCTGCCGGTGATTTTGCCTTTGACTTGTTCAAACAAATCCGGCATAAACTTCTTAATCAACACGCCGGCCAACCCGGCCACGCCCACGACTACTACGAGCATCAACACATATTCAATCGTGTTCTGGCCTTCTTTTTTCTTCAGGCAGCCCAAAGCTTGCGCTTTCAAGGCGTCCATTCTGGTTTGTAAAGCAACGATAAACTTCATATGAGAATCCTCCTGATTTTTTTAAAACTATCTGCTTGCGTCGTATTCCTTCAAAATAATCTGGGCCCCTTCTTCAAACTGCTGCGGCACCAAATACGAATAGAGCACATAAAAAGAAATAATCGCCGTAAAAAGACCCGCCGCCGTTATGATATATTCTACCGCGGTCTGCCCTCGTTTGTTCCAGATTTTCTTTTTAAACGCTCCTGTTATCATACCTTAAAATTCAATCGCTAACGCAATCTGCTGCGAGGTGCCCAGCGCGCCAAACGGCGTAACGGCATAGTCAATGGACGCCCCGTAGCCAAACAATTCCGAACTGTAAATACCAAACCCGAACGAGACTTTAGAGGTTTCCGCCAATCCTACTTTGTCCACCCACGAATCTTCGGTATTGATACCGGTATCCTCGCGGGTATAGTAGCCGACGCGCAGATCAAACCGGGCGATTTGCAGCATATCTTCGGGGATATGGATTTCCAACCCTACGCCGTAGCGGGCCTTATCGTCGCGGTATTTCATATATTCGCCGGAGATGGTAAAGTAGCGCGTATTCAAATCCGCCCCTAAACGCAGGCCGCGCGGCATTTCTTCTTTATCGCCGATGTTGACCAACGCACCGCCTAACCCCAGCCAGTTGACCAGCCGCAGCTTGGCGCCGACATCAAACCCTACATTGTTATAATGGTTATATCCTTCCCCGTCGTATAATTTTTCGGTAATATACTTAACTGTACCGCCGATTTGGAGCTTCTGGTCAAAGAACCCGCGGGCAATGGACAAGCCGCCTACAAAGTTCTGCACCGGCGTACCGATTTCCGGATTTTGAGCCCCCCAATCATCGCGGAAATCAAACCCGTCCATATCCATATAATTAACAGTTACGCCGATAATTGTTTTGCCAATGGGCTGCAAATAAGCCAGCGTACGCGCTTTATACCCTTGTAAATAATCCAAATACGCGAATTGGAGTTCCCGGGTCGTGGCCGAAGCCGCACCCGCCGGGTTCCAAAACAGCGCTTCCGGCCCATCGGCAATAGACACATAGGCATTACCTAAGGCCTGGGCTCTGGGGGAGCCGGCGTCAATCTTTAAAAACGCACTCGCGCTCGTACCGGCATCCGAATCAATCGCCGCCGCGTTTACGCTTACAAGACCGACCGTTAAACAAGCAATTAAAACTTTTAATCTTATATTCATAAATTTTGTTTTCTGCCGGACATTTCCGGACTTTTCGTTAAGTTCCAGCCCCATGGGCCCCTAATACAACAACTGCACCTTCGGGGGGCTTTCGCCCCCCTCCGGTTTACGGCACCAAAATCTTGACTACTTTCTGGCAGTGTTCGCGGCCATTCTGAGCTCTAAAGTCCACCAGCCCGAAATAGACGCCGCGGGCTACCTTTTTACCGTGCTGATTCGTACGGTCCCAGCGGCAGCGCAGGGCCGCATTGCGGATATTGGGGAAAGCCGCCAAATCGTCCGCGTCCATCTGGGTAGAACCTGCCGGCGTATTATCCGGGTTAAACTGCAAGCTGCTGCCCATAGTTACCTGGTAGTTATTGGCGTCCACACAGGTATAATTGCTGTCGCGCACCAAGTCGCCCGCCAAGTTGAAGAACTTGATAGATACCGTACCGGGCACGGGCATCTTGGTAATTTCCAGCGTACCTTTGGAAGCATCGCGTAGCGGGTTCGGATAGAAGAATACCGTCTTTTCCCAATCTTCGCAGACGAAGCGTCCATCCCCGATGGCTACCGTGGCCTTATGCAGGTTTTGGTATTCATAGGTATCGGCCACCTTGTCAATGCTCCACAAGGCACTGTTGGTGCTGGCATCATCGCCGCCCAAAATTTCGCCAGTTACGCTGTCAATATCGGCGGAATTGAGCGCCGTTACGAAGCGGAAGGGATAAGTCCCGTCCGGCACTTCCTGCTGGGCATAGTCGCGGCCGTCCCACACCTCTTCAATCAAGGTCGTGGCCGGGCGGATACCCACAATGGCTCTTACCAATACTTCGCGGATATCCTGAACCTCCGTACCGGTGGTCGGGTTACGCAGAGTACCTTTTTGGTAATCGTAAATTGTTGTACCGGGTTTAAAAATCTGGATAGCCACTTTCATCGGTACAGAAATTTGGTATCCGATTTTCATATCCGTATTGCGCTGCGCCAGCGAATATCCGTCAGCTTCCAGCAAGTCAAACACTTTTAAAAGGTCGGCATTTACCGTAATGCTCTTGACGGTTTCCTGATACAAGCCCGGATCCGGATAGTTCTTGGCAATTAAGCGGATTTCATAAATGCCGGGTTTGACATAAATACCATTATTATCCGTACCGTCCCAGTAAATCTTGCGGGTTACATTCGGATCAAAATTGCTGGTGTTGACAATCGTCATCGTGGAGAGGTACTTGCAGACCTCACCCGCCGCGGCGTTGCGTTGGGTAAGCGTACCCGCGGTGCCGTAGCACATATTGGGCTTTAAGGCCACAATGGCTACTTCTACCGTAGAGGCACGGGATACCGCAAAATTAATTTCATACGGCGGAATGAATACCGGGCCCGTAGAAGCATTAAACAGCTGCGGCGAGTTCGGATACACGATCACCGAGCCGTCCAGGAAGTACACGGGGCCGCGCGTTACATTGATTTTGCCGACCGGTTTTTCCGTCGCATACAGATAATCTTCCTGCACCACTTCCGCCGCCGTTTTGAACGGAGCGCTGGGCAAGTAGTTGGCCGCCGGATTGCTGCCGGCAATCGGTTCGCCGCCGTTGGCATAATAGCGGTTAAACGGTTCGTCCGAGCGGGCCGAGATGAAGAACGGATATTGCCCATCCGGCAACATTTCATACGGGCACTGTTTGAGGTCCGTCGCACCGGTGCACTGGGCAATTTCCTGCGCCGTATGGCGTTCCGTAGAAGGAGTCGGGTTATAGAAGTACAGCGCGTCCCATTCTTCGGTAATCAGCATACCGTCGCCCACTTTGGTAGCGGAGCGGTCAAAAGTTTTAATCGGCTGCAAACGCACATCCAACACATCGGCAGCGGCAGCCGCGGCCGTAGCCGGATAATTCGTAAACGAGGTGTCGTTTACATAGATACACGCATGGGCCGAGGTTACTTTAGCCGGGTCCACATAACCGTTGGTAAAGATGGCGGCATCGGTCGTTTTGTCGCAGATACGGGGCGGCCAAACGGCGGTGGTATCCGTATTGGCGTTCACTTCTTCGCGCTTTAAGCTGACGGTATATTGTTCTTCGCCAGGAACCACAGAACCCGCTACATAGTTGGGGTTTTCCGCTACCGTAATGGTATCGCGGGTATAGGGGTTCGCGGTACCCGTAAGGGTGGTAACCGTACCCAAGGACAAATTGGTCAGCGCAATCGGCGTGGTGCTGCCTTGTTCAAACACATTGGCCGTGGCCAGCGTATTGGTATAACCGGACGCCGCTTTGCTGGAAATGACGGTATAGTCATTATACTCGCCGGTGGTGGAGTTATAAGCCGGAATGACCACATCCTTATTATAGATGTTGATTTGAACATTCATGGCTTTAGACAGCATGTAAGAGATCGTGGCTTTGGCCTCGCTGTCGCCATATACATCGGTCGTAGCGACATCTACCACCCGATACATATCCACCGGGAACACGGCCGAGGCCTTATTGGTTACAGCCGGGAACATGGCGTCTTTGGTTTCCACGGTAAACATATAGGTACCGGGGGTAACCATGCGGCCCTGGTCATCGCGGCCGTCCCAGGAGAGGGTATTCATCTGCTGGGCCACTTGCGTAATGCCTTCTTCGGGCGTTAAGTGTTTAACCGGCACGCCGGCCGAGTTTTCCACCCGCGCCATTACCGTAGAATCACGCACGATGGAGTATTTGAAGATGAACGGATCCAATCCGTAAGCGGTCGGGCTGGAGCCCACGGTGGAGTAGCTGACGGGCTGAATGGTAATATCCACTAAACCGCGTTCAATGGCAATCTGGCCCACGGAGTAGTTTTGGGTTTTCACCCCCGTAAAGCACTGGCCGTTGATTTCCAATCCCTGGCCGGAGCAGGTCTGCCCCGCGGTAAACACGGGCGTATTGTTGCCGCTGCCCACCGCATTTAAGTATTTGCCGTTATAGGGTACTTCCGCCCACAGCACATACACATAGTTGCCATCCGGCATTGGCGATCCATACGCGAACTGCTGCGTACAGCCGGCTTCGGTGGCACAGGTAGTGCCGTCGGACATTTTTTCATTAAACGCATAAGTGCGGGTACAGCCGTCCTCTATGCCGCAGAGTCCGTCCCATTTAGAGGTAAAATTCATGCGGGCGGTGCGGTCTTCCACGGCGCGGTACACCAAGGTACCCGTGTTATTTAAAATACTCGGGCCGGTTCCCGTAGGCGTGGAGGAATCCGTTACCATATTGGTAATGGTATCGGCTCCGTTGAAAGTGGTGCCGGGGGTGTAGATTTCCCAATATACTTTGGCGGCTTCCGTAGGTACATAATTAATGGAAGCGTAAGCCGTAGATTTTTTATTTAATCCCGTAGCCACGATATCGGTCAATTTAAGCGGATCCAAAGACACCTGGCGCGTAACGGCGCGGGAGAAGTCCACGCCCGGCCATTCGTCCTGGGCTTTGGCTTGAATGGCGGCAATATAATTGCCCGCCGGGAGCAAGAGCCCGTTGTCGCTGCGGCCGTCCCACGAGTCAAATTCTACAATTTGGGTATCTTTATCGGTCCCCTTCATCCCCTCGCCCATGCGCGGCTGCCAATCTACTAAGGTGCGGACTAACTGCGTGGGCTGTAAATCTTCGTCATTAGTGGTTTCGCCGTAATTGATGTCGTTACCGTTGGAAGCATCAAAAATTGCGATACGGACATCCGAATCTTTACTTAACCGGTAAGCAAAAGTATAGGGCTGCGCCGACACGGCGGTAATGTTACCCACCACCGTAGGCGTGCTGCGCACGGTGTGCACATTGGTAACATCTACCTGTATCGGGATCTGGTTCATCCCCGGATAGGCAATCGTGGACGAAAATTCAATTTTGTCGGTAATGATGTTATCGCCGGGAGAATCGGTAGCCACGGTAGCGCGGAAGGCAAAATCCCCGTTGGATTTACCAAATTCACCCGAAATTTCGTAAGAACCGTCCCACGCCGCGCAGAACGGAATCGGCTGGTTGGAACGGTAACCGTCGTTGTTGAATACGACATAATCTGCCGCAGTATTTTTAACCCAACCGCTGCAATTAGAAAAGGGAACAATCTCGTTAGAACCAAATCTATAGCAAGTATTACCTACCAGTTCATATTCAGGAGAAGAACAAGTTACCCCGTCTTTCTTTCCACCCGGGCAACGATAAGAACCGCAGCGGGCTTTTTCCACATCGGGATACAAGTCAATCGTACGGACAGCCGGGGTTTCTTCGGCATTTTCTATGTTTTTGCCGTTGTAGTATTTCACCACATCAAATTTAACCTGCTGAAGTGGGAACGCAATAGAATAGGTACTCTGCGCCATGGGTTTGTTGGTGCAGTACACATTCATACACAATCCCAGGCAGTGGTTCGGATACTGGTTGGAAGTGGTGGGCGTTACCGAAGGATACGGCTGATCGTATTCAATCAAGGCCGAGCTGACCCACGGATCGTTAGTCGTAGCGCTGCTGCCGGGCTGAATGCCAAAAATGAAGCTGCGGTTATCCTCGTTGGGATCTCCGCTGGTACTGGGAGAAACATCAATGGAAAAACCGGAAGACACATTGTATCCCGAAACAACAAACTGATAAAAAGTATAATAATCATACCAAACATAAGACCCTGGATCGTCACCTTCCCCGGGTTCATATTCTGATTGAGTTTTTTTACTGTAAGTATATAACATACTTCCAATAGCATATTCCCTATTGGTACTGCGCAGTGAATAATTAGCCAGCCCCGGGTTGTAACTGGGGAAATTTTTCTTAACAACCTGAGTCCCCAGATAAATCAAATTTAAAGAACCGTCCCCATAGGATTGTCCCGCGGTATAGTTGGCGGCGATATCACTCGTTATATCATCATTAGAAGTCGTACCGGATTTGCCATACACATCGGAGGAATAATCGCAATACATTTCCTCGTTGCTAACAGGGTTGTCTTTATAGAAAACGCCGGCATAACGGACCTCGGCCGTTTGGGCAAACAACGGCACGGAAGCCGCGGCAAATAACGCAGTTAAAACGGCGCAACACGCCGCTTTACCCAGGAAAACCCGAAGTAAACTGTTGATTTTTTTCATTGTACTCGTATCCATTTGGGGAAGCATTCCCTTCTCAAAATTTAATTTTTTACAAATCTTTTTGCGCTAAAAAAATACGCGCAAGTAGGCGACTGGTTATACATATAAACAGACGCCGACATAATACTCTTAAATTTTTGCAACTTTTGGGGCAAATGTCAACTCTTTTTTGCAATTTCTGCCGTCTTACTGTGCGGTAAATATACGACGACCGACGCAAAAACGCGTTTTTTACGAAGCAACTTGGTCGGCCACTTCGCGGTAAACGGCAAAGCTGCCGCGGCCATTTTGCTTGACCACATACAGGGCTTTATCGGCTTTTTCCAATAAAACATCCGGCGTTTGCCCGTCAAAAGGGAAGGAAGAAATGCCTTGGCTGATACTCAAATGAACCGCTTTTCCTTCGGTGTAACGGTCCGGCAGGGTAATGGCGCCAATGCGCTGCTGCAGGCGTTTGGCGATAATTTTGGCTTCCTCGCCATTGGTGCGGGGCAGCATGATGACCATTTCGTCCCCGCCGAAGCGGCAAGGAACATCCGTCTGGCGCAAGCTGGTGCGGATTACGCGGCTGACTTCTTTAAGGGCCCAGTCGCCGATTTGGTGCCCATAGCCGTCGTTAATTTGTTTAAACCAATCTATATCCATAATAATTAAGGACATTGTTAAATCAAACCGTTTGGAACGGTAAATTTCTTCGGCAAATTTTTCATTAAAATAACGGCGGACGGGCAGCTTGGTCAGTTCGTCGTAATTGGAAAGTTCCTGCACCCGTTCAAACAGGCGGGCGTTGTCTATGGAAAGCGCCATTTGCGATGCAAACTGCTGAAGCGAAATAAAATCCATATATCCAATGCGGCGGCGGGAAAGGATATTATCCAACGCCAAAAAGCCCACTTTGTTGCGCTGTACTTTAAGCGGAATATAAATAACACTGCGGGTGGAGCGGTAAGTAGCGGTGGAATCAAACACTTCTTTGAGCAGATTTTCTTCCCCTTCCGGCAGGGATTTGCCGTCCTGCTGGGTTACCTTGCCGGAGATATCCACCCCCAGCACGGACTTGATTTTATTCCCTTCCGAATCGGTTAAATACAACCGTACCCGGTCAAAGCGGAAATAGCGCCGCACGCCTTTTAAAATGAGCTCCAGCCCGTCGTTTAACCGCAGGGAAGAAGCAAAAATGGTAGATAAATCATTCAGCGCCGTGGAAACATTCAGCCGTTGGTTTTTGGCCTGGTCAATTTCGGTATTGCGCAAATTGTGCGAAATTTCCTGCCCCAATGCCGTGATGAGTTCTTTTTCTTCACTGGAAAAAATCCGGTTCCGGCGGAACCGTTCCAGCCGCAGCACCCCCACTTTTTCCTGCATAAAATTATGAATTTCCCCCGCTTTTAATTCCACGCTGGGCCGTTCCCATTTTACCAACACATAA
Organism: uncultured Elusimicrobiales bacterium; assembly: GCA_944325225.1. Lineage (GTDB taxonomy): Bacteria > Elusimicrobiota > Elusimicrobia > Elusimicrobiales > Elusimicrobiaceae > Avelusimicrobium. The sequence continues at coordinate 65,920 of CALUZQ010000002.1, read as the reverse complement.
ATAGCCGGGTAACTTAAATCCGTCGTTTCCGTAATGCCGTTTTGCAGCAGCTGCTTTAAAAATACCGGCTCGTTTAAAACGGAAATATCTTCCTGCATATCCATACAGTATTCTTTTTTACACATCATTTTAAGCGACAACAGCGCCCGCTCCTGCTGCCAGTCAAAAAAATAAACCCGGTCCAGTTTAAACATATCACGCAAAGCCGGCAAGGCACATTCCAATAATTCGCGTTTGTTCTGAAACGACTGGTTTAACTGCTTATGAAATTTATAAAGCGTATAAGATTTTTTATCAAACATAGGGCTACCCCTGGTAAATGGACAGCAAGTATTCAATTTCTTTGGCGGCCAAATCCAGTTCCCGGTCCAGCGACGCCTGCGTAAAGCGTTCCTCCACAATCTGCGTGGCGCAGACGGCCAGAATCCGTTTTAAAATTTCCATAATCGTACCGGTAACCGTGATATTGGGCAAAGTGCGGGCAGAAGCCAGGATATTGCTGTAAGTTTGCAAACGCTGGGAAGAAGAAAAAATGAACTGTTCAAAAGCGTCCTCAAACGCCGGGAAAGCATCTATCATGGCCGCATAGCGCAGCTGATTATCCGGGCGGGCACAGAATTTGATAAATTTAAGGGCATTTTTCTTTTCCTGCGAAAGTTTGTTGATAAACAAATTCATACCGGATAAATACGAATAATAGGTGCTCCCGGTAGTAGGCACCGGCAGGGTCCTCACGCGGATGCCGCGGTGGGCATTAAAGGTGCTTACTCCTTGTTTGCGGGAAATCATCATACTGGCCTTGCCAGAAACAATGGTTCCCAAAGAACCGCGCTCGCGCAAAATAGGCATATAATTTTTAAGCGCCAGATTGACATAATCGCGGATTCCTTCTTTAAAACCCTTGGTACCAACCAAGGTGGACCCTAAATCCGCCGACAATAAATCCCCGCCGCGGCCCCAAATGCAAGGCAGCGCATTTCGTACCGAAAGCGAACCCCGCCAATCGCTGTTTTGCATGGGATAATAGCCGGGAGTGTCTTTAAATTGTTCACGCAGGGCCTGGCAGGTATTGAGGAGTCCGTCCCAGGTGGCCAAGTCGTGTTCGGGCTTAGAGGTAACCAGTTTTAAATGATCGGCGCGGTAATGCAGGGCACTCAAATCAAACCACCACGGGTAAGAATAAATATCTTTGGTACCGGGCTGATAACAATGCGGTTTTAGCGGCACCAAACAGTTCGCCAAGGAAAGCCCCGGGTCCAACTGGGAAAGGTTCTCCGCCACGCCCTCACGCACCAACAACGCCGTCCAATAATGCGGGATTTGCACCAAATCCGGCACTTCTTCTTCGTGGGTGGGATGCTTGATGGTAAACATACGACGCCAGAGCACATTGCGGGTAAATACCCGCACGGTCAGGTCTATGGAAGGGTTTTCTTTCTTAAAGAGCGCAATAAAAGAGGCATAAGCTTCTTTGGTTTTATCGCCCGCATCGGGCATGGCCCACAAAATCATTTAAACTCCTCGGCTAATCCCAGCTGCGCACTTTCATATTGGGATTAATATCTATATTCTTTTTAACCGGCTTGCCTGTTTTTTCAGCGTATTCTAACTTTTTATAAGCGGCCAATGCAATCATGGCGGCATTGTCTGACGAGAGCTTGCGCTCTACAAAATGAACGGTAATCCCCGCTTCGGCGGCCGCGTGCTGCATGGTTTCACGAAGCAACGCATTGGCCGCCACGCCGCCGCCTACGGCAATATGGTGCACTTTATATTTCTTAGCCGCCCCCAGCGTTTTGGCAACCAATGTATCCACCATGGCTTGTTCAAAACTGGCGCAGACATCGGGAATACTAAAATTTTGATGGTCGCGCAAATAATAACTGACGGCTGTTTTAATGCCGCTAAACGAAAATTCCCAAGTGCCGGGCAACAGCGGACGGGGGAAATGAATAGCGTCGCGCTTTCCCAAAAGCGCCTGTTTGGACACCTGTGGCCCGCCCGGATAGGCAAGCCCCAACAGTTTGGCTACTTTATCAAAGGCCTCGCCGGCGGCGTCGTCGCGCGTTTTGCCAAGCACTTTATATTTCCCGTACCCTTCCACATACCACAATTCGGTATGTCCCCCCGAAACAACTAAAGCCACCAGGGGGAACTGTAAGCGGCTCTTCGCTTCCGTACCTTCAAAATCGCACGCGAAGATGTGCCCCTCCAGGTGGTTTATTCCTAGTATAGGGACTTTTTTAAAATTTGCAAGGGTTTCCGCCGCCACGCGCCCCACCATCAGCCCGCCCGGCAGCCCGGGCCCGCTGGCAAAAGCCACATAATCCAGGGGGTTATCCCCCAGGGCTTCAGCAATCACAGTGGCAATTTTAGCCGCATGGGCGCGGCTGGCCAGTTCCGGCACGACTCCGTGATATTTTTTATGTTCTTCTATTTGGGAATAAATTACATTGGTTACGATTTCCTTCCCGCCTTTTAACAAAGCGGCGGAGGTTTCATCGCAGGTGGATTCAATTCCCAAAATCATTAAATCTTTTTTCATAACTTATTTTTGAGCGTCTTTACTTGTTTCGCTTTCGGGTTCCGTTTTGGCAGCGGGAGCGTCTTTTTTATCAGCCGCTTTTGCGGATTTGCGGGCTTCGGCTTCTTTTTTAGACTGCGCCTTGGCATCTTCCAGCGAGGTTTTGCCCGTCAGGATTTCTACCGCTTTGTCCAGCACGGGATCTTTTTCCTTAAACTGCGGGGTAGGCATGGGCTTGCCGGGCGTATAGACGATATCGTTGTACTGCATAAAAATTTTGGCTTCGTCCTGCGCGGGGACGATTACTTCCACATCAGGCAGAATGCCGCCTTCGTTGGCCTTGGATTTATCGCGGTAATCGCGCTGGATTAACCGGCCCGAAGGGGTGTAGTATTTAGCAATCGTCAGCCGCAGCCCAGCCCCGCCGGAAAGCGGCAGCACTTGCTGCACACTGGCTTTGCCGAAGGTGCGCTGCCCCACCACAAAAGCACGCTCGTTATCCTGCAAAGCGCCGGCCACGATTTCGCTGGCGCTGGCGGAACCTTGGTTGACCAACACCGCCATCGGCACATCGGGATAATCGGGCTTGGCGGAAGTTTTAAATTCCTGATAGTATTCGGGCTTTCTTCCTTGGGTATAGACAATCATCTCATCGGGCTGCAAAAACAGTTTGGAGATATCCACCGCTCCGGTAAGCAGCCCGCCCGGATTAAAGCGCAAATCCAGCACCAGCGATTTCATGCCTTTCTTCTGCAGATCCGCCAGCGCTTTTTTGACTTCTTCGTGGCTGTGGCCGGAAAAATCCACCATATAAAGGTATCCTACCTGGTTGTCCAGCATGCGGTAATAAACGACTTCCGGCACGATTTTTTCGCGTTTAAATTTAAAATCCGGCAGGTTTTCATAAGTTCCTTTCTCATTTTTGCGGCTGATGGTAATTTTTACTTTGCTTCCCACCGGGCCGCGCATCAGTTCCACCGCTTCATCTAACTGCATACCGGCCAAGTCCTGGTCATCTACAAACACGATGCGGTCCCCCGGCATAATGCCGGCTTTAAACGCAGGGGTGCCGGGCATCGGGGTCATCACGGTAACGAATCCGTCTATCATTTGCAGGCGGATTCCCAACCCGCCGAAATCGCCGCGGGTATCGTTTTTTAATGCTTTATAATCTTTGGGATCCAGGTATTGTGAGAAATCGTCCAACTCGTTGACTACCCCTTTAATGGCACCGGTAATTAATTTATCGGTATCGGTAGTTTCCACATAATTTTCTTTAACGAACTCCAACACATCTACAAAGGTACGAAGCTGTTTTAAGCTGTTATCCGCCGCCGCATAAGCATACGGAAACAGCGTACCCACAAAAAATACAACAGCTGCCAGAACGGCATAACGGTTTAATTTTTTTGATTTCATAAATTCCTCGTAACTATCATTTTAACCAATTTAGCGGATCAACGGCAGTGGTTCCTTGGCGGATTTCAAAATAGACGGCAATCCGCCCCGTACCGGACGAGGCCTGCGTATCTTTCCCGGCCGTACCCAATACCCCCTGCTGAGCCAGTTTGTCCCCCACGCCAACGCTGATCTGCTGCAAAAATCCATAAATGCTAAAGAACCCTTTTCCGTGGTCCATAATCACCACATTCCCGTACGAACGGAACGGCCCCGCATAAATGACGCTGCCTTCCTCCACCGTGCGGACTGGCGCGCCGGCGCTGGCGGCTATTTTAATACCGTCGCGGAAAATCCAGGTATTCAAATCCGACCGGTACTCCTTGCCAAATTTACTGATGACTTTTCCCGTTACTGGCCATGGCAGCGAATTTTTCGGCACATCAATTTTCGGCCCGGCCGTCTTTTTGGCAGCCGTTTTGGAAGCGGCCGTTTTCTTAGCGTCCGCCGCCTTGCGTTTGCGCTCAAAGGAAGCGAGCAGCCGGTTTAATTCTTCGGCCGATTTATTCAACTCGTTAATTTCTTTGCGCACGGCCGCCACTTTGCGTTTGGTCAAATCTAAATCTTGTTTTTTCTTATTAAAGGATTGCGAGATAACCGCCTGTTCTTTTTTAATCTGGGAACTTTGCGCCAGCAATTTTTTGTTGCGTTCTTCAAAGGAATGAATCCGTTTTTTAGCTTCGGCGTTTTCTTTTTTAAGGGCGGCGGCAAACACGGCCTTGTGCGTAAGCATACGGTCCACAAAAATTTCCTGTTCTATGCTGTATCCGTTGGGGCAATAGGGGCAGCCGGGCGTGAAATAATAATTTCGGAGTTCCTCCTCCACCACTCCCTGCCACATAGGCATACTGCGCTCCAGCGCGGCGCGCTTATCTTCTATAGACAGCAAATTCTGCTCCACATACGAAATATCGGATTCCACCTGGTTTTTAAGCCGCTCAGCGCGGGCTTTTTTATCCTCCAAGACGGAAATTTCCTTAGAAATTTTTTGTTCCTGTTCGCGGTATCTTTTAAGTTCGCGTTCTTTTTGGGCGGCTTCGTTTTTCAGCTTTTCTATTTCGCGTTTACGGTCGGCGGCCTCGTCGCAGAAAAGCGGCGAAGCACAAAACGCGAGCAATAAAAAAACGCTTAAAACTTTTGCCATTTGGATAAAGTCCACCCGAACAGTCCGCAAAAAGCCAACAAAAGCAACTGCCGCCCCGGCGTAGTAAACTGGCTGACCGCGGCTGCTAAAAAGCCCGTCGGATACACCAGCACCGCAAAAAAAGCACCCGAAGCCACCCCGGCCAATACGCCCGAAACGGCCCCGCCCAAATAATGGGCACGCGCTTGGTTGGAAGGATACGCTTCCACCAAAAACATAAAAGCCAAAAATAACAACAGCCCGAATAACACCGCCAAATTAAGCAGTTTTGCGCACAGCCCCGTATAGAACAACAGCCGGGCGTGATCGGCGTTATAATGCGGCTGTAAACCGGGATATTCCGCCGCCAGGTTATCCACGAACGGACGGATATTGTTAATGGCTTTGTAATTTAATTTCAGTTCAAAATACGCGGGCATTTTATTTTTGCCCATCAGCAAAAGAGCTTCGGTCAGCTGGGGATTTTGCCGGCGGACGGCTTCCAGCGCGTCCTGCGGCGAAAACAGCCGAACGGACACAATATCTTCTTTTTGATTCAGCGACTCGCCCATCTGCTCCAACTGTTCATTATCGGTTTGCCCGCTGACGGTTAAAAGAACCTTGAAACTCGTATCCAGTTCTTTGTAATAATTATTCAGCCGCATATTAACGAAAGTAACGCTTTGCAGCAATACCGCCACGGCAAACACCAGCAAAAATAACCGCCGATGCAGCCGAAATACCTGTTTGGGCACGGCGGGAGCGGATTCTTTTTTCCCTTCAAACATTTCCTTTAATTCTTTTTCTTTCATTCTTCACTCCAGCCCAAGGCATTCTTCATACGGGGAAGGATATCGGTATTGTGATAAACGCCGGTAAATTCGTCGGCTTCCTGGCCATACGCCACGCTTAAAATAGGCAGCGAAGAATGGTTTGGCGTAGCCCACACCAAGCCGCGGGATTTATTTAATTGTTTAAACAGGCCGCTCACATCGCTCAAATTTTCAAATTCGTTGATATCCACTTCGTACCCCAGGGCCTCGGAAAGCCGTTTCTGCAGGTATTGGGGAGTTAACTGGGCGGCCGGCATTTTTTTCAGTTCCAGCTCCAAGTTGTATAAGCTCTTTTTTTGTTGGGCAAACTGACGAAAAGCGTCAAAAGATGCATAATCCGTATCTCCGCCGTAGAGCACTTCCCCCTGGGCGGTTTTTTGCATGGCTTTTTCTTTGCCCAGATGTCGGTAAGTAAAAGCTCCCAGGCCGGTATCGTGGTCCGCGTTTAAATAGACTAAAGTTTCCCCGTTTTTATCCGCGTAGGATTTTACATATCCGAGCAAATCGTCCAGCGCTTTCATTTCGTGAAACCAGGCGCCGGCGTCGTTAGCGTGGCCGGCCCAGTCAATTTTACCGGCCTCCACCACTAAGATAAACCCCTGTTCGTTTTGGCTTAAAAGTTCTACGGCTTTTTGGGTTTGTTCCGCCAGCGAGGGGATAGCCGGGTATTGGTCCAACTCTACCGACATGGGAATCGCTTCCGGGGCAAACAGCCCCAACACTTTGCCGGATTTTACAGCCGCCAAGTCCTTTTTGTTCAATGCAACGCGATATCCCTTTTTCTTGGCCTGCCGCAATAACTTCTTATTTTCGCCCGTTGTAAAATACTTTTGTCCGCCGCCCATCACTACTTCGGGCGCCAAGGCCACTATTTGCCGGGCAATTTCCATTTTCTGGTTACGGTTCTGTACATGAGCGGTGAATCCGGCCGGGGTGGCGTCGGTTATATAGGTATCCGAAATAATTCCAATGGATTTGCCTTGTTTGCGGGCCAGTTCCAGCAAAGTTTCGGCCGGCTGGCTGTTGTAGTCCATTCCCACAAACTCCGGGCGGGAAAATTTGCCGGTCGCCATTTGGGTAGCAGAAGCGGCCGAATCGGTAACCACGGTATCGTGGGTATTGTTAAAAAATAAGCCCCACTCGCCGCCGTTCATAAGAGTTTCCAGGTTAGACACTTTTCCCGGATACGCTTCCAGCCCGGCATACCGAACGCCCTGCATAAAAAAACCCATGGCTTCCGGCCCCATGCCGTCGCCAATAATCCAAATGACATTCTTTACTTCTCCGGCAGCTAAACTGCCTGTCAGCAACAATCCCGCAAAAATAATTCCGGCTATCCGGCGAAATCCGTTCATATTTATCTCCTACGAAATAGTTTTTTTGTATAGTTCCAAGTAATCCTGGGCGGATTTATCCCACGACAAATCCTGCCGCATCGCGTTACGCACCAGCCGGTTCCACAGTTGGCGGTCGTTAAATACTTTGAGGGCTTTTTCCACCGCGGCGCAAATGCCGTTTTCGGTAAAATTTTCAATAAAGAAACCGGTCGCCGTATCTTCTTTTCCGGGCTGATATCCTCTGACGGTATCTACCAATCCGCCTACTTTAGAAACCACCGGCAAAGCCCCGTATTTCATAGCAATCAACTGCGACAATCCGCACGGCTCAAACCGCGAAGGCATCAAGAAAATATCCGCCCCGGCATAAATGCGGTGGGCTAAATCTTCGTCCAGCCGCCCGTTATAGCTCACGGAAGCCGGGTTATTGCGCGCCAAGCTTTGGTATGCTTTTTCCAGCATCGGATCGCCCATTCCCAACACCACAAACTGGGCCCGGTCTTTAAAGCGTTCAATCAAATTGACCACAATATCCAGCCCTTTCTGATAATCCAGCCGGGACACAATGCCAAACAGCGGTTTATCAGGATCCTGCGCCAGCTTGCACTGTTGCTGCAAAGCCAGCTTGGAGGCCAGTTTGCCTTTGACGGCTTCGGCCACATCGTAGCCGATGGGCAGTACCGGGTCTATTTCCGGATCCCACACTTCGGTATCAATTCCGTTTACGATTCCGCAGAAATTTTTACTGCGGTATCGCAGCAACCCTTCCATACCAAACCCCATAGCGGGATCGGTTTGTACTTCGCGGGCATAGTTCGGGCTGACGGTATTGATATTATCGGCAAATACAATCCCGCTTTTTAAAAAGCTGATACCGCCGTAGTATTCAAATTTATCCGGCGTATAATCCACCGGGTGGAAGCCCGCTTTTTTGAAGGAAGAATACGGATAATGCCCCTGATAGGCGATGTTGTGAATGGTATATAAGCTGCGGGTGCGGGTATAGAAAGCGTCCAATTTATACACCGTCTTTAAATACGCGGGGATAAGCCCCGTCTGCCAGTCGTGACAATGGATAATATCCGGGCGGAAGCCGATAAATTTGCATCCTTCCAGCACGGCCCGGCTAAAGAGAATAAAGCGTTCATCGTTATCCGGGAATTCGCCCGTTTTGGTGCGGTAGAGTTCCGGCCGGTCAAAATACTTGCGGCTTCCCACAAAAAACACCAGCACATTACCCCAGTTAATATAGGAAAGCGAGACTTGTTCAATCCGGTCGCCAATCGGAATTAAATACACCCCCGGCACCACCTTTAAAGAGGAAACCCGCACGATATTGCGGTAATGCGGCAAAAACAACAGCACTTTATTGCCTTTGCGCATGGCAAACTGCTGGCACAAAGCGCCTACTACATCGGCCAATCCGCCGGTTTTGCAAAACGGGAACGCCTCGCTGGCGGCTAAAACGATATTCATATTATTTTTCCTCCTGGTTGTTGGGTTGGAACGGCTGAGGGGCGGCCGCTTCCGGGGCGGACGCGTTTTCCCCCTCGGGTTTAACAGCGGCTTCGCCGGCTGGCGGATTTTCTAAAACGGACTGAGAGTCGGACGAATCCGCCGGCGGGACGGTATCGGGCTGGGAAAAAGCGTCCTGCGAAGCGTTTTCCGCGCCGAAGAAATCGCCTTTATTGTAACTGTTGCGCGTAAAGAACGGATCGGCCGACGAATCCAATACTTCCAGCCGCTCTTCCCCCTCCGGTTATTCCACCGGAATAATGGCCGGGTCGGAAAGCGGCGGCAGCGGTTCGCCGAAGGGCAAATCTTCTTGTTTTTCCCGCAGGGATTTGGCGGCGAATACCTGCAAATCGGGCAGATCGGAAATTTTATTGAGCCCAAACATCCGTAAAAATTCGTCGGTAGTGCCATAAACCATCGGGCGGCCTACGGTATCTTTCTTGCCCACCACACGCACCAAGGAGCGTTCCAAAAGCCGCTCCAGCGGCCCTGCCACATCCACCCCGCGAATGGCCTCCATTTCCGCCCGGGTAATGGGTTGTTTATAGGCCACAATCGCCAGGGTTTCCAAGGCGGCGTTGGAAAGTTTAGCGGTCATTTTTTCGTTATATAGCCGGCGCACCCAGCGGCCGTATTCGGGCTTGGTGGACATTTGAAACCCGCCGCCCAGTTCCACCACTTGTACGGCGCTGTTGCGGCGGATATAATCGTCTTGAATTTCCAGGATCATTTCCCGCACGCGCCGCGCGTCCACGCCGTCAATCACATCGGCAATGCGGCTGGGCTTTACCGGCCGGTCGGTAATAAACAAAAGCGTTTCTACAATTTGTTTAAATTCGCTGGTGGGCACCAGTTCAAAAGGTTTTTCCGAATCCTCGGCAGTGTTTGCCGGCTGTGCGGAAAGCGGGGGTTGGCCGGCTTGCGGCGCCGGTGCGTCAGCCGGGCGTGCGGCGGACTGCGCTTCTGCGGAAGAGACCGGCTCGTTGGATTGGGATTCCTGCGCGGCAGCCGTTTCCGGCAAGCCAGCCGCGGCGGAGGTTTCTGCCGGCGAAACAGCAGGCGCCGCATTTTCGGTTTCTTGCAAAGGTTCTTCGGTTGGCATATCAAAATCCTCCGGGGCGGTTATTTTTCGTCGCCGTGCATTAAGGTTTTAAAATCTTTGTCTTTGTTTTCCGGGTTTAAATAAATCCGGATTTGGCCCAGTTTTTCATCTTGGCGGGCAATCAGTTTTTTGATTTTCATCAGTTCCAACAACGCCATAAAGCAGGTGATGATTCCGCGCTTTTTGGTTTCACCCACAAAGATATCGTCCAGCAACACCCACTCGCGGCGTTTAAACATATTTACCACTTTCTCCATTTTCATTTCAATGGGGAATTCTTCCACCTTTAACAGCTCAATGCGTTTTCGTTCGTCCAGCCGTTCAAAGGCGCGCTTAACGGCGGAAAGCAAATCAAACAGCTGCAGGTTGATGACTTTTTCCCCATCGTCAAAAATGGGGGCGGAGCGGTAAAAATTGTCTTTATTTTCTTCAAACTTCTGTTCTAAAAATTTGCTGGCTTCTTTGTATTTTTGATACTCCACCAGCTTGGCTACCAGTTCTTTGACCGGGTTAGGGCCTTCGTCCTCGGTAGTGGGCGCCTGGGAAGGAAGGAGCGTTTTGGCTTTAATTTGCATAAGCGTACTGGCCATGACCAAAAATTCGCCGGCCACTTCCAGGTTCAGCTCCTTCATAACATTTAAGTAGTCCAAATACTGCTTGGTAATCTCCGCGATGTTAATGTCGCAAATATCCAGGTTGTCTTTTTTAATCAAATGCAAAAGCAGGTCCATCGGACCTTCAAAGACATTGATGTGCACATTAATCGGAGCGGGAGCCAGCATAGTTATCTTGTAATCCTCATCGCTTTTTTAACGGCCGCCAGCGTTTTAGCGGCATTGGCCCGGGCGCGTTCTTTTCCTTCAGTTACGATTTTTTCCAACAGTTCATTATCGTTTTCAAAAGTTTTGCGCCGCTCGGAGAAGGCCTTTAATTCCGGCTCCATAAGAGCAAAAAGTTCTTTTTTGCACGCCACACAGCCCAACGCACCCGCTTTGCATTCTTCGCAGCGTTTGGCGGCGTTGGGGTTATAAATCTGATGGAACGCGTACACCACGCACCCGTCGGGGTTGGCGGGGTCGTTGGCTTTTTTCTTATTGGGGTCGGTAAACATCGCCATTACTTTTTTGCGCACGGAATCCAAATCTTCGCCCAAGCTAATGGCGTTGTTGTACGATTTGGACATTTTCCGCCCGTCAATGCCCGGCACGCGCGCCACATTGGTATAGAGCGGCGCCGGCTCGTTAAAAACTTCCACCCCGTAAATTTCGGCAAACCGGCGGGCTAAATCCCGGGCGATTTCCAAGTGGGCGGTTTGGTCTTTTCCCACGGGCACATACGAGGCCTGCTGAATGAGAATATCCGTTGCCATCAGCACCGGGTATCCCAAAAAGCCAAAAGAAGAAATATCCTCGTCCCCGGCGATGGAGTTGATTTTTTCACCCAGGGATTTTTCGTCCAGCTGGCCGGCGTATTTTTGTTTTAAAAGTTCCTGGATTTGTTCTTTATAGGTCGGATTTCTAAGCAGCCAGCCCAAGGGGGTAATCATTCCCAAGAGCGTGTTAAGTTCACTTACTTCGGGCACATCGGACTGAATGAAAATCGTGCATTTTTTCGGATCCAGCCCGGCGGTCAGCCAATCCACCAGCATATTGCGGCTGTTTTCGGCCAGATTTTCGGTATGTTCATACGCGGTGGTAAGGGAATGTAAATCCGCCACAAAGAAGTAGCAGTTGTACTTCTCCTGCAGGGCGACCCAGTTTTTAAGCGCTCCGTGGAAATTTCCCAAGTGGAGTTTCCCCGTCGGGCGCATACCGGAAAGCACAATTTTATCAGTTTGCATAAAGACCTCTACATTAAAAACTTAGAAAAAATCCCCACCAACAGCATCGTAGGCGGCAGAAGCAGGTATTTTACGGCGCCCGTCAAAATCAGCGCCAACACCACATACATTCCGTACCGCCCAAAGAAGCCGTCGTACTTGATTGCCGCCCGTATGGGCAACAGCGCAGTAACGATGCGTCCGCCGTCCAGCGGTGGGATAGGAATTAAATTAAATACGGCCAAAAAGATATTGATAAACATTCCGTACTGCAAAAACACAAAAATCTGCTCCAGCGTATGCGGGGCAAAAGCCGTGTGCGCCAAGAGAAGTATTTTCATAACCAGCACACACACCGCCGCCAGCAGCAAGTTGACGGCCGGCCCGGCAAAAGCGACTTTTCCCATATCCCGGTGGGGCGAAGGCAGCCGCAGGGGATTAATCGGCACGGGTTTGGCCCAGCCGAAAAGCGGCATACCAAGCAGCCAGCAGAAAGCCGGCACGGCCAGCGTGCCGATTGGGTCTATATGATGCAGCGGGTTGAGAGTCAGCCGGCCGCTTAGGTAAGCCGTATCATCGCCCAAGCGGTAAGCCGCCAGCCCGTGTGCAAACTCGTGCAGGATAATGGAAAAAAACAAAATGGGTAAAAATACAATTACTTCCATACCTTTCTATTTTACTAATTTATCCCAGCTCCTGCACGCGCGCGCGGAGAGATTTTCCCTATGAAAAGGGCCCGGCAAATCCGCTCAGTTCAGCTTGGATTTGAAGTTTTTGTAAGCCGCCGCACACAGTACGACGGAAATAATGGCCAGCCAACAGCAATTTTGCCAAAAGAAGGCCGCGTCGCCCCCTTTGAGGATAATGGAGCGGAAGTTCACTACGGAGTACATCATCGGGTTCAAATAGCACAGCCAACGAAACAGCGGCGGGATATTCGCCACCGGAAAGAACACGCCGGAAAGCAAAATAGCCGGCATTAAAAAAAGGGCGCTTGCCATCATGGCCTGCTGTTGGGTATGTACCACCGTGCTGATAAGCAAGGCACATGCCAAGGCAGATACGGCAAACAGCACCGCATTAACGGCAATCTGCCACAAATCCCCCCTAAACGGAATGCCAAACCCTGCTACGCCAATAAACAAAATAAGCCCCACAATACACAGCCCGATGACAAAATACGGCAGCGTTTTGCCCACCATAATTTCTTCCACGCTGCAAGGCGAAACAATCAGTTTTTCCATCGTGCCGGTTTCTTTCTCTTTGGCCAGGGCCATACCTCCCACCACCAGTAAAACGATAAAGGTGGACATCACCAAAAGCGCTGGAATCATAAACGAAGTGGTATCCATATAGTGGTTAAACAACACGCGCATATCCAGGTCAATCAGCCCGCCGGACAGGTCATACCCGTTATCCCGCGCCACTTCGGCCACAATCTGCTGGACATAGCTGTTTACCTGCTGGGCGCGCTGGGCATTGGTGGCGTTTAAAAGCAGTTGTATGGGCGAAGAACCGCGCTCCAGGGCTTTTTCAAACCCTTCGGGCGGCGCCGCCAGTACAGCTTCGGCTTTGTGGGAAGCCACCAGACCCTCCGGATCCGCCACTTGCGCACCGTTTACGCCCGGCACTTTCGTAAACCAGCCCGACCCCAACGCCCGGTTTTCCAATTCCCGGGCTATTTTGCCCGGCTTGGAAACCACCACAAATTTAATGTTTTTTACTTCACTGGTCAGCGCCAAGCCAAACATAATGGTTTGCACCACGGGAATAAAAAAGATGGCCAGAATCATTTTGGGATCGCGTATAATCTGGATAATCTCTTTTACAAAAAAACCCTTCAAGGTTCGCGCGCGCAGTTTCATGGTTCCACATCCGTTTTAAATTTATGCACTGCCAGCAAAATCATCGCACCGGCAAACGCCACAATCGCTCCCAGCGCAGTGGCCAGGGTGGCGGGGGCGGCGTCGCTCAAAAACACCGTACGGCTGATGAGCAAAAACCACCGTTGGGGAAACAGGGCCGTAAAATACTGGAAGAAAGCCGGCATATTTTCAATGGGGAAAATAAACCCGGAGAAAATAAACGACGGCAGCAATCCTACCGCAAAAGCAAACTGAATGGCCGCCTGTTGCTGCCGCGTTACGACGGAAATCACCAGCCCCAGCGCCAGCGCCCCCGTAATATACACCCAACACGCCGCCACATAAAACAGAAAACTGCCTAAAAACGGAATGCGAAACACATAGATTGCCAGCAGAAACACCACCAGCACATCAAAAAAAGTCAGCAAGAAATACGGCACGAGTTTGCCCAGTACGATTTCCGCCGGACGAACCGGCGTGGAAAGCAATAATTCCATAGAACCGTTTTCCCACTCTTTGGCCACCGTCAGCGCCGTCAGCACAATAGCCAAAAAGCCGATAATAATGGTGCTCAGGGCCGGCACGATAAACCAGCGGCTGTTAAGTTCGGGGTTAAACAGAAACCGGCTGCGAATGCGCTCTCCTGCGCTGGCGGAAGCGTCAGCCAGGTCGGGATTGTCTTTGGCAAAAACCGCGTTGGCCTTTTGAATGACGCCTTGCATATAACTGCCCATAATACTGGCCTGCACATTGTCCGTCCCATCGGCAAGGAGCTGAATCTCTCCCGGTTGCTCCGGATTTCCGGCCCGAATATGGCGCCCAAACCCGCGGCGGATAACTAGCAAGGCCGGGCTGTCGTTTCGTTCCAGGGCCTGATCTAACTGAAACTGCCCATGTATGGGTTTCAAATCAAAATAGCCCGACGAGGCCGCCTCCTGCAAAAAGCGGCGCGAAACGCTGGTCTGGTCGTTATCGCGCACATACACGCGCATATGTTTGTAATCCAGGTCAATGACAAAGCCGAAAATCCCCACAAACACCAGCGGCAGCACCAGCGTAACGAGCAGGGTAAAGGGATCGCGCAAGATATGCTTATACTCTTTTAAAGCCACGCTTCGCGCGCGGCGCCAGGAAAAGTTCATACCGCTTTCCTCCCGCTGACCGCCTGCAAAAATACATCTTCCAGCGTGGGTTCCGTTTCCCGGACGGAGAAGCCGCCCCGAAACGGCGCGGTTGCCTGTTCAAACGCGGCCCGGTCCGGCGCGCGCACGCGCAAATGAGTACCAAACACCGCCGCCGAAATCCCCGCCTGTTCCAACGCCTGGCGCAAGGCGTGCGCTACGGGTTTGCTAAACGAAAGTTCCAGCGGCTTAACCGGGAAAAACTGCGCCTTGAGTTCCTGCGGCGTTCCCAGCGCCACGATTTTGCCCCTTTCCATTAAAGCAATCCGGCCGCAGTATTCGGCTTCGTCCATATAATGCGTGGTAACGAACACCGTCTTTCCCAATTCGGCCAAACGGCGAATGAGCGCCCAGAAAGAGGCCCGCGTTTGGGGAGAAGTGCCCGCGGTAGGTTCGTCTAAAAATACCAGTTCGGGATCATGCAGCAACGACGACGCCAACGCCGCCATTTGTTTCACCCCGCCCGATAAATGGCTGACCGGGTCGGGCAGGTCCTCAGACAGCCCGATAAAATCCATCAACTTGTGCGAACGCGCGGCGATTTGCGCAGGCGTCATACCGTATAGACTGCCGGCAAAGTACAGATTTTCCCGCACGGTCAAGTCGGGATAGAGCGTAAATTTTTGGGACATATATCCGATATGCGGCTTTAACACCGCCGTAGAGGAGGAAATATCGTGTCCGTCCACTTTCACCGACCCCGCAGAAGGATTTAAAATGCCGCAAATGGTGCGTATGGTGGTGGTTTTGCCGGCGCCGTTGGCACCCAAAAATCCGAAAATCTCGCCGCGGCGCACACTGAAACTCACGCCGTCCACCGCGCGGAACGCGCCGAACGACACCACTAAATCTTTCACACGGATAATGGGTTTATTTTCGGTCATGGTTTAAAAATATCTCCGCAAAATCGGCAACGCCAAACTGCGCCATTACTTCCTGCGGCGCGCCGGACGCCAGCATTTCCCCGCCGCTAAGCACATGCACGCGCGCACAGCGGCCGGCTTCGTCCATATACGAAGTGCTTAAAATAACCGTCATATTCTCGCCGGCAAATCCGTACACCAAATCCCACAGTTCCTGCCGGCTGACCGGATCCACCCCCACGGTAGGTTCATCTAAGAGCAGCAGTTTGGGGCGGTTTAACAACACGCACATCAGCCCCAGTTTTTTGTACATACCGCCGGAAAGTTTCCCGGCCGGGCGGTCCTTAAAAGGCGCCATACCCGTTGCCTGCAGCAATTCTTCCGACCGGCGGACAAATTCCTCTTGCGCCAGCCCGTACAAATCGCGAAAAAATTCCAAATGTTCCTCGCAGGTTAAATCGGGATACAAACTGGGTTCCTGCGGAAAATACCCCGTTACGCGTTTGGCCTGCGCCGCGCTGAAGGGATCGGCGGCTTCGCCATACGATACGCGCCCGGTATCGGAGTGCAGCAATCCGGCCAGCAGGCGTATGAGGGTGGTTTTGCCGGCTCCGTTGGGGCCGATAATACCGTGTACTTCTCCTGCGCCAAAAACGGCGTTCACGCGCCTGAGCGCCTGCACGCGGCCCATTTTTTTGCTGACCTTGCTGACCTCGGCACGCAGGGCCGCCATGTTATTTTTCCCCCTCAAAAGAAACTTCCATCGTCATACCGGATTTAAGCGTCCGGGCGGAGTCGTTTTCAAAACGCGTTTTAACCCCATAGACCAGCCGCTCGCGCTCGCGCCGGGTTTGCACATTTTTGGGAGTAAATTCGGCCTCGTCGTTAATACTTAAAATCTTTCCGTTAAAAGTTTGCTCCGTTTCCGGCAAAAAACCGCTTACCAGTTGGCCGACGGACAAGCGGGCCAGCAAATCGTGTTCCACATACACCCACACATCTACTTGCGCCATATCGGCCACGGTTAAAAGTTTGCGTCCGGCGGCAATAAACTCGCCCGGTTCGTAATACTTATACAGCACTTTGCCCGAAATCGGGCTGGTAATTTCGCACCAGCTTTCATACAGAGCGGCTTGGTCGTTTTGGTGTTTTTTGAGGTCGTAGTTTTCGCGCGAACCGGCCGTGGTTTGGAGCAGCGTTTCGGCACGCTTAAATTCCTTGTTGGCAATAGCGGCTTTAAGACGGGTGTCGCGGCAGTCCAGCCGGGCCAATACTTCGCCTTTTTCCACTGCACTGCCTTCCTGTACATTCATTTGAGCAATCGTATCCGACAGGCGGCTGGGCACATTTACTTCCACCGCTTCTACCACCCCGCTGTAGGCAAACGGCGTATGGCGGAAAAACAACAATCCCGCCGTTACCGCCAATACTAATAAAACTACTGCTATGACAATCATCTTTTTCATAACGCTCCTATTTTCCCAAACTGTCCAGCACCGCCAACCCGTTTAACCGGCGGATATTCAGTTCATTTAACATCAGCTTGCTTTGCAAGGCCGAAAGATTGGCGTCATCTACTTCTAAAAAGGTAACCGCGCCGGCATTATAGGCCTGGTAAGTAAGCGAAGCGGCCTGGGCGGCTTTTTCCGATAGTTGTTTAGCCAAATCCATTTCTATATCAAGCGCGGAGAGCGAGTCCTGCGCGGAAGCAAACAACGCTTTCAGCGCTTGGGCCGTATCCTGCTTTTGATGTTCGGCGGCTTGCGCCGTCAGCCGCTGGGCCTGGGCTTGTTGTTTATTCTTTCCCCCTTCAAAAAGCGGCAGCCGCAAAGAAAGCCCGGCCTTGCCCAGGAACACATCTTCTTGGATCGGCCCGTTGGGATACTGCGCATAAGCGCCGGCGCTTAACGCCAGCCGGGGCCATACTGCCGCGGCATATGCGCGGGCGGCGTATTCATACGATTTAATGACCCCGTCGTAGGCGGCCAGGCGGGGCGTGTCGGCATCAAACGAAAGCTGGGCAAACGGTTCAAACTGCGCGACGGTTTGGGCCGGATCGTCGGCGCGGATAACGGACGAAGTTTCCCCGTCCAGTTTTTCGTGCACGCGCCAATCCAGCGGATAATGCGGATCAATGCCGAAATCCGTGCCGGTTAATTTAAACAGTTCCCGCAAATCGCGCGCCAGTTCCGCCCGGGCGGCGCTGGCGTCCACCGCGCTGCGCAGGGCCTGCTTTTCGGCCAACAGCAAATCCCGGCGGCTTTTGGCGCCGGCTTTGTAGGCAGACTGTACATCCGCCCGCTGTTTGCGCGCTACTTTGAGCTGTTCGGAAAGCAGATAAATGCTCTCTAAATCCCGCTGGACGGCAAAATACGCCTGGCGCACTTGAAGAAGCGCCTGCTTGCGGGCCAGGGCATACTCCATCAGTTTGCTTTGATAAACCGATACCGCGCGGTTGGCGGACGCCGAACGGGCCCCTTTGTCAAAAAGGACATATTCCACCGTCGGACCGACGGAATACCCCCACTCGCTGCCAAATTCAAAGGTTTGCGGGCCCACCTGCATTTGAGGCACCTCCGACACCCAGCTGCCGGCGGCGTCCAGGTATAAGGACGGATATAAATAGCCCCGGGCGCTTTCATATGCCGCTTGCGCGGCCTGCGCCTGCGCCTGCGCCGCTTTGACCGCGGGCGAAAATTGCAAGGCGGCCGTTTCGCACGATTCCAGCGGCAAGTCTTTCACCGCGGCCCCCCACCCGCTTATAGCGATACAACAACACACTGCCCCCGCTAAAAATTTTTTCATTTGTCCCCCTTAAAAACAGCGCCGACCAATACTTTAATGCGTTCTTCGGCGCCTTTGTCCGAAAACAAGGCCGCTACGGACGGACGCACTCTCCCTTTCCACGGCAGCGCCACCCGCTCGTCCAACCCGGCCACCAACTGCGGAAATACGACCGGCATCACCAAAACCAAAGCGGCGTTGGCGGCGTCTTTCAAAACCAGCTCCTTCGCCTTTTCCGCCCGCTCCAGCTGTGCAAGCAGCAGCGAGATGTGGTGCGTAAAATGACGCCCGATAAAATCTATAATTTTGGCGTTCCCGCTGAAAACATCCCCCGCCAGCGAAGAAAGCAGCCGCCGGTTTTCCCGCGCGAAACGCTGTACCGCCAACAGGATATTCAATACATTTTCCCGGGCGGTTTTTTCGTCCAATACTTCCAGGCGAATGTTCTTCATCAAATTTTCATACAGTGTGCTAAGTAGCGCCCTATCAAAATTATCCTTATTAGTAAAATAATAATGAAACATTCCCAAATTTACCCGACTTTCGGCACACAACTCCCGCACGGTAAAACCACCTAATCCGCGCGCCCGCGCCAGCCGGATTCCGGTCTGAAGCAACTTGTCATCAATGCCGGAAGAATTTCTGCCCATAAAACACCTCTTTATTACACGGTTGTATAATTATTATACGGGCGTGTAATTATTTTGTCAAGATGCATTTTAGGTTAGACAAAAAACCGCCCCCAAGAGAGCGGTTTTAAAAACTGCAGCTGTTATTTGATTCGTCTTAAATAAGTGTCTGCCTTGCGCAAATACCTTTTTTTCATTTTCCCGAATACAACTTTAGAGAAGCAATGATATTTTAAGTATTTTAAATAATTGGGTATAAAATTCCAAGAATAAAAATTCAAATAATTTGCCCAAATCTCTTCATAATAGGAGGTCTTGCGCGCCGTTTCCCACCACACATATCCTTTAGGCAACTTAGGAAAAAACCATACCTTATCCGCTGCTAAATAGTGATAGATTTTTGCTTTATCCACCTCGGCGGCATAGTTTTTAAAACACGCCAAATTCCCTTCAAAAACGCCATTAATTACTTCAAAATTATAACAAGGAGGCAAGGTATAAAAGCTGTTATTGAACACTTTGTTCAAAACATCCTGCTCCAAGTTAATAAATTTATTTTCTTGTGCAATTTGCAACAATTTCCGGAAGCTTGCCTTCTCGTTAAATTTGGCAATATCCGCCACCACTACGCCCGTATTATAATACACACCGGAACAGCCGATTTTATCTAAGTAGTCGTCAATATAAAAGCCATGCTGGCGTTTTCCTTGCCGGGTATCGGCATGCCATAGGATTTCTTCGCACGCGGCGATGGACTTTCCCTGCATATCTATTTTAAATAACTCAAAAATATCCGAAACGGCCGCCAAATCAATATCGGTAAAAACAGCTTTCTGATATTTCTTAAATACTTCTCCCAAGGCCAAGCGATAATAACACTGTTTAGCAAAATAGCTTGCCGAAATATATAAATTTTCCTCAAAAGTATTGTGCAAATTATAGAAACGAATAGAAAAATTGGGAGCGGACGCCAACGCTTGAATCCTCTTTTTATTTTCAGTGCTCATATCCGTTTCAAACACTACAATATCGTAGTAATTTTCTTTCCGGGCGTGGTCTATGATAGACTGCAAATACACCGCCAAATACGGGGCATACTGGTTGCTGCTGCTCATACCAATTACATAAGCACAATCTTCAAAAGCAGGTACAATAGGTTCAAAAGACATAATTTCTCCTTATTTGAATTTTGCTAAGCCCAGTTATTTTTATGAAATAATTTGTGAAAAAAACGAGTTATCCTGGAGCGTTTGGGCTTTGTATCACAACAAAACGCACAAAGAACTTCCTTAATCTTCCATTTCTGTTCTGATTTTAATTGATTGATAAAAACGCTCAAACAAAATTCCCCCAAATATCCCAATACCCGCTTGTAGTTAGGAATATAATGGGTTGTATCAATTTGTTTATCCAGCTTTTCTAATACTGCAAACAGAAATTTATTATACCTTTCAAACAACTCCCGGCGCATAATAAACATATTGTACAGGTATTTATAAGGAGTTGTTTGCAAGCGTTTTACAAAAGGCAGATATTCGGGATAATCCGTTTCAATCAATTTAAAAAACAGCTCTAAATCTTTAACCCGTGAACCCGGGATTCTTTTCTCATAATCCTCAACGGAATTTTGAACACCCAATTTACTAAAGTCCGCCTCTTTCACGCAAATACAGTCATACTGTGGAACCATGCGCAAAATATTATCATCAGTTAAGCCGATATCTTTTAAATAAGACTTGTGTATTCTGTGAAAATACACCAACTGATAGCACTGTTCCAATTCCGGATGATAACTGGGAAACTTTTTGGGCTCATTAAAAATAAAATGACGGCGGTAATGCATAAAACCAATATAGTCCGGATTGCCCAATTTCTGATAATTTTTCCAGGCCCAATACTGGGCCGACAGTTCGGCATATCTGGGATTTTCGGCAGATATATTTTTGCCGTCATCATCCTGGATCATTTCCTCAAACCGTTCTGCCGCTAAAGCGCAACCCGTTTGAATCGGCGTTAAAATATCCGATTTAAAGAGGTGGTGCTTATCGTGATAACTGACTAAAATTTTAACCAGGGGTGCCATATTAGTCATTTATTATTTTCTCTGCCGTTATTTTCCCGTCTTCAAACGCTTGGTGCGTCCAGTAATAAGCCCATTTGCCAAAACGGCCCATGCTGTAAATACCCAACGAAGTTAAATAATCCAATACAATCTGACGGTTTTGATAAATAGCATGGTCAAATGTGATATTGGCATACGGCTCAAAACGAATATCTTTAACCAGGATATCTTCCGATTTAAAAAGCCCCATCTGCTGCAACTTTTCCACTGTTGTCTGTAAAACTGTCTGCGCGGGAGGAATGCTGGCGGTATTTCCGTAAAACACTTCCGCCTGCAAAGAAGAACAGCCCTGCGGCACATTATCGGGCGATTTTAAACTAGGCGAATACACCCGGGCCGGCGGGATATCCTCGTCGTAAATATAGAACCACAGGTGTTTGGCGATATCCGGCTTATTAAACCCTAAGGAAATTTGATACCCGCAGGTATGTCGTAAACTTTTAGCGGAATTTTGAACGGACGCCGGCACATCCGGCAGCAAGTTGACTATCTCCGGCAACGGCAAAGAAGAAAGTAATTTTTCATATGTGCCGGTTGTTCCGTCGGCAAAACACACGCTTTTGGCAGCCGGATTTATAGAAACCGCTTGTTTATTTAGCGTAATATCCGCCCCTTGGGCCAGTGCCGACAAGATACTTTTAAAACCGCCTTTTTGCGGGTAACGCATTACCGAAGTATAGTAAAAATTTTCAGTGGGTTTTTCAAAAGCTCCTTTCAAAACTTCTTCCAGCGTGGGAGCATGCATACGGTTTCCTACCCATTTGGTTTCCAACTCCTTGGGTTCCGCTCCCCAGTATTTGCGCGTATAAGCAAATGGGAAATGCTCGGCGAAATAATTACCGTACTGCACGCGCAGCCAAGTTTCATAATCAGTAATTTCTGACACAGGGACTTGCTTGCGTTTTACAAAGCCGGCAATAATTTTTACTTTTTCTTCCGTCGGTAAAGGATACAGATTATTTTGCGCCGGATGATACAGCCAATATCCGTGATAATAGTTGGAAGAAACCGGCGGATGATTCCAAAGCGGCCCGGAAGCGGCGAAAAGTTGCTGAAGCTGCGGATCTGAGGTAAATGTAAAATGGACGAAACGGTCAAAGCGGAAGCCATTTATTGTAAAATTGCCGCACAAACCGCCCCAGTCCGGGTCTTTTTCAAAGATGCGGGACTCCCAGCCGGCTTGGCGCAACCGATACGCGGCCGACAAACCTGCTATGCCTCCGCCAAGAATAACAACTTCTTTCATACCTTATTTTTTATCGTCGTGGGCTTGAATTTGTTTTACGCAATAGTCCCACATATCTTTACCGCTTAACGCTTCTTTATACCAATCTACGGTAAATTCAATGGCTTCGTCAAAAGAAAGTTTGGCATGCCACTGGTCCAACATACGATAGGCCTTGGTAACATCTAAGCTTAACAAAGTGTTTTCGTGCACGGCGCCCGGCACGGAAGCATCTACCACTTTGCCTTTCCCGTAATACGCCACGCATTTTTGCACCACTTCCCACACGGTGCGGTTGGCTTCAATGTGGGGGCCGAAGTTAAACCCGGTGCTGTAGGTAACCGGATCTTCCACCAGTTTTTCACCGACTTTCAAATAACCGGAAAGCGGTTCCATTACATGTTCCCACGGCCGGGTGGCCTGCGGGCTGCGGATTTCAATATCTTTGCCGGCTTCAATCGCGCGGATACAATCCGGAATCAGCCGGTTGTCGCTCCAGTCGCCGCCGCCAATCACATTTCCGGCCCGCACGCTGGCCACAGCTTTGCCGTGCTTGGCGTAATCTTTGGGATTAAAATACGAATTTCTCCACGAAGAAATCATCAACTCTGCACAACCCTTGGAAGAAGAATACGGGTCATACCCGCCCATACGGTCGGTTTCGCGGTACCCCCAAATTTGTTCCACATTTTCGTAACATTTATCGGAGGTAATCATAATCACCTGTTTGATAAAATCAAACTTACGCACCGCCTCTAAGATGTTTAGCGACCCCATTAAATTGGTTTCATAAGTCATTTTAGGGTGTTCATACGAAGTACGCACCAACGCCTGAGCCGCCAGGTGAAAAATCATAGAAGGTTTGTATTTGGCAATCACTTCTTCCAGCCGCTGGGCGTCGCGCACATCGCCGCGTTCGTCGGCGAATAGGCGGTCTTTTAAGTGAGAGGCACAATAATTGCTGCGGTCGGAATATGGGTCCAGCGCATATCCCACCACTTTGGCGCCCAACGCCGTCAGCCAAATGGCCAGCCACGAACCTTTAAACCCGGTATGCCCGGTTACTAAAATAGTTTTCCCCTTATAAACACCGTTAAAATCGTTCATTTCAAATGCTCCTTCCACCAATTAATCGTTTGTTCCAAGCCGGACGCAAGCGTATAGTTGGGTTTCCAGCCCACTTCTTTCGTCAGCCGTTCGTTGGCGCCAACCAGAACGGGATCGGCAAAATTTTCTTCCAAAGCGCCCCAATGGATTTGGCCTTTAAATCCGATTTGCCGGGCAATTTCTTCCACAATCACACGAAGCTGAACGGGCTGGCCGGAAGAAATGTTTACCGCCCCTGTAACGGGGGAATCAAACAACATCGCAATACCGCGGGCGGTATCTTCTACATGCAGGTAATCCAAAAATTTGGTACACGGGCTTACTTTTACTTCTTCGCCTTTGAGCATGGAACAAATGACCGACGGCATCAGCCGTGCGGCGCGTTCGTACGGCCCGTACAAATTAAAAATGCGTGCCCACTTAAAATCCACTCCGGCCTGCCGGCACAGCGCGCCGCCTACCTTATACAAAGCGGCCTTGCTCTGCCCGTAGAGGGAAGGGTTGTTAAGCGGCGTTTCATCTTCGCGCAGCAGCCCGTAGGAAAAATCATATTCCGACACACTGCCCGCGCCCAAAAACTTTTTCCCGCCGTTTTCTATAAAATGCTTCAGCATCTCCAACGACAGGCCCAGCCAATCAGCATTTCCGGGGTGCATATGGCATTTGGGCCCCACATACCACGCCAAGTGGATTAAATTTTCAAATTGATGTTCTTTCAGATAATCCCGCAAAGCGCCGGGTTTAAAAAAATCCAGTTCGTGTTGGATCAGTCCTTCCTGTTGGGGCAAGGTAGCCGCCAACGAAGGGGCATACACGGTATAACCCCGCGCTATCATTTCGCGGGTTACTTGCCGGCCGATAAATCCGCTGGCGCCCGTAATGAGAATTTTTTTCATTTTAATCCTCCCACACTTTCCAAGGGGCCTTGCCGGTATTCCACAGCTCGTTGAGTTCAATTTTATCGCGCAGGGTGTCCATCGGGTGCCAGAATCCGCTGTGTTTATAAGCATTTAACTGCCCGGCCTGGGCCAATGCCATTAAAGGTTCTTTCTCCCAGACGATATTTTCCCCGTCCGGGATATACTCAAACACTTCCGGCTGGCAGACAAAAAATCCGCCGTTTACCCAAGCGCCGTCCCCCACCGGTTTTTCCTGAAAGCGGGAAATAGAATTATCGGCCTGGATATTAAGCGCCCCAAAGCGGCCCGAGGGCTGAACGGCCGTTAAGGTGGCCAATTTGCCGGACTGTTTATGCTGATCCAGCAGTTTTTTGATATTCACATCGGCCACGCCGTCGCCGTAAGTCAGCATAAAAGGGTCCTGTCCCACATAATGCCGGGCTTGTTTAATGCGAGATCCGGTCATCGCGTTGCGGCCGGTGTAGAGCATGGTTACTTTCCACGGCTCGCAGCGGTTGCGGTGGATATCAATCTGGTTATTGGAAAAATCAATGGTTACATCGGAGTTATTGGTGTAGTAATTTAAAAAATACTCTTTAATTACTTCGCTCTTATACCCGCACAGAATGATAAAATCCGTCAGCCCATAATGGGTATATAGCTTCATAATATGCCATAAAATGGGATATCCTCCAATTTCCACCATGGGTTTTGGGCGGATAGAGGTTTCTTCGCCCAGCCGGGTTCCCAGCCCGCCGGCAAGCAATAAAACTTTCATAGTATTCCTCTTTTTAAAAAATCAAGTTAGGCCACTCACACCTACCCGGCATAACTTTACCCGTTTTATTTTAATACGAAACAGTTAGATTATTAAAAATCCAATGTTACTTTGGATTCTTTCTTACAGTTTATCAAACCCGGATATATCCGTCAACCCCATGGGCTGGGGAACTAATCCCGAAAAAAAACACGCAAAATGCCGCGAATTAAACTACACTTTAAACAGGGGAAATAAGAAGGAATATGAAAATAACCGTAACGGATCAATCGTTTGAAACGGCTTTTAAAAAATACGAACGGGCGGAAATGATTGAATTTTTTGCTTCCTGGTGTCATCACTGCAAACACATGGCCGGCGTGGTAAACGGGCTGGCCAAAAGTTACGCGGGCCAAATAGCGGTGCTAGGGGTAAATGTGGAAACTGCCCCCGAAACAGCCCGCCGTTTTGGCGTACAGGGCGTACCGGCGTTTGTATTTGTAAAAAACGGAGAAATTGTCAAACGGCTGGCGGGCGAATTTTCCGAAGCGCAGCTGCGCCAACACTTAGAGAGCTTGCTGCAGTAACCCGCGCCCGCCGGCGGCCGGCTGGTTTACCGCTTTTCCATTTCCCGCAGCAACAACAGCAGCGCTTGAACCGACGCCCGGCCGATATTGCGCTGGCGGGTATGGGAAAAGAGGAATTTCTCCGCCCGGGCGCCTTGAGGCCCGGCCACGGCAATCCATACGGTACCGACGGGCTTCTGCGGCGTTCCGCCGTCCGGCCCGGCCACTCCCGTAGTTGCCACGGCCCACTGGGCTCCGGTCAGCCGGCGCACGCCTTGGGCCATTTGCAAAGCCACCGGCTCGCTGACGGCGCCATATTTTTCCAAATCGGCGGGCTGAACACCCAGCACGCGCTTTTTTACTTCGTTGGAATAAGCCACCACGCCGCCCAAGAAAAAAGCCGACGCGCCGGGAACAGTCGTAATCAGATGCGCGATATTCCCCCCGGTACAGCTTTCGGCACAGGCCACCGTAGCGCCACTTTGGGCAATCTGCCGGATAAGGGCGTCCTCGGCGGCTTCTTCGTGCAGTTCTTCGGCCGACAGTCCGTTTAACGCCTGCCGCAGGCCGCGCCAATAAGTGTCCAACTGTTCTACCGCCGCACCTTTGGCCGTCAGCCGCAGGCGCACATATCCTACCGCCGGCAAATAGGCCAGGGAAATACCGTCCGGCAGCTGTTTTTCGTACTCCGCCAGTTTCATCGCTAATTCCGCTTCGGGGATATGATAGACAACCGCCATTCGGTACTGCAGAAGCAAATCGCGAAATTGGGTTTTCAGCCGCGGCAGGACTTCGGCCGGGAACAGGTATTCCGTTTCAAACGGCACGCCCGGCAGAGAAACCAACACTTTACCGTTTTTTTCAAACCACATTCCGCTGGCTGTGCCTCTTAAATTACGCAAGGGGATACAGGTTTTGGGCAGCAGGGCCTGGGATTTGTTATAGGCGTTTAGGCGCTGGGGATTTGCTGCAAACATTTCTTCCAGCCACGCGTAAACCTGCTTATTAAACACCAGTTCGGTGCCAAAATATTCCGCTAAAACGGTTTTGGTTAAATCGTCTTTTGTGGGGCCCAGCCCGCCGGTAACAAAAACGGCGTCGGCGGCGGCAAACGCATCATCAACGGCCTGCCAAATGGCCTTTTTTTCATCAGACACCGAGCGCATTTGCACGGTTTCCGCGCCCAACTTGGCCAGTTCCCGGGCGATAAAATGGGAATTGGTGTCTAAAATTTGTCCCAGTAAAATTTCATCTCCGATCGTAATGATTGCGGCTTTCATGGTTTTCTCCTGCAAGCAGCCAATTCTTCTGCCGGAACTCACGGCAGAACGCTTTTTTATTGTAGCACTTTTACACCCACACCGCCTGCGAAGTGTTATATAATGAAGTGCATGCTTTTTACCAGGAGAAATTATGAGAGATTTTACTTTTTATTCCCCCACTGAAATTATTTTTGGCAAAAATGCCGAATCCCGCGCCGGTGAGGTCGTAAAAAAATACGGCGGTTCGCGCGTATTGGTCATTTACGGAGGTCAAAGCGCCGTAAAAAGCGGATTGATAGACCGGGTGGAAAAATCGCTTGGCGAAGCGGGATTGTCCGTTAAAAAAATAGGCGGCGTACAGCCCAATCCCACGCTTTCTTTTGCGCGCAAAGGCGTGCTGGAAGCCATTACCTTCCAATCCGATTTTATTTTAGCCGTCGGCGGCGGCAGCGTGATAGACACCGCCAAAGCCGTAGCCATTGGCGCGGCCGACCCGCATACCGATATCTGGACCTATTGGCAGGGCAAAGCCGCCGTCAAGCGCGCCCTGCCGGTCGGTTGTATTTTAACGATTTCCGCCGCCGGCAGTGAAACCAGCGATTCAGCCGTACTTACGGACGACGCCCACCAAGACAAGCGCGGCATAAACACGCCTTTTAACCGCCCGCGCTTTGCGTTGATGAACCCGGAGCTGACATTCACGCTTTCCCCGCACCAAATTGCCTGCGGCGTAACGGATATTCTCATGCACACGCTGGACCGGTATTTTACCCCCATGCAAAGCAACGAACTGACCGACGCTTTAGCCGAAGCGCTGATGCGTACTGTCCTTACTTATGGCCCCAAGGCCGTACAAAACCCGCGGGATTACCAGGCCCAGAGCGAAATTATGTGGGCGGGCAGTTTATCGCACAACAACCTAACTGGGCTGGGCGCGGAAAAAGAATTTGCCGTCCACCAATTAGGGCATGAACTCAGCGGACGCTTTGGCGTAACGCACGGGGAAAGCTTATCCGCCGTGTGGGGTGCTTGGGCCTTGTATGTTTATGAAAAAGACCCGGCCCGCTTTGCCCGTTATGCAACCAATGTATGGCGTATGAACACAATAACCGATATAGACACCGCCGCCCGGGGCGGGATTGAGGCGACGGTCCGCTTTTTTGCCTCACTGGGTATGCCCACCAATCTGCGCGAGCTGTTGGGCCGCCCGCTGACGGAACAGGAATTAAACGAACTGGCTGATAAATGCAGCCGCGGCGGAAAACGCACCGTCAGCCGATTAAAACCGCTGGCCAAGCCGGATTTACTCCGCATTTACACCGCGGCAAACCGGTAAGTTTAAAGCGGAAAAGCATTAAACTTTATATAATATCAGTATGTACTGCCGTCCGCCGGACGCGTTAGACTCCGGCGGCTTCTTTTTGTCAAACGCAGGAGTATTATGAAACCGGAAAACATCGTTCCCAATCCCTGGGCCCTCGTTCCGCTGGGAGTCTTTTTTATTTTCTACCTGGCGGAATCGGTCGCGGCCGGCGCCTTTTACAAAATGCCCCTTCCGGTAGCTTTTGGCTTGGCTCCCTTGGTACCTATTCCTACGCGCAAAGGCAACCCCCTGCACAGCCGCATAGAACTATTTTGCAAAGGGGCGGCCAATTCCAACATTATGCTGATGGTGCTGATTTTTATTTTAGCCGGCAGCTTTGCCCAAACCGCCAAGGCCATGGGCGCGGTAGAGGCCACCGTCAACTTAACGCTTTCTATCCTGCCCGGCAATGTATTGGCGGCCGGAATCTTTTTGGCGGCCTGCGTAATTTCTGTTTCCGTAGGAACATCGGTCGGCACGATTGTTGCGCTCACGCCGGTAGCGGCGGGGCTTTCGGCCCAGACGGGCATTTCCCCCGCACTGATGAGTGCGGTAGTCGTCAGCGGAGCTATGTTTGGGGACAATCTTTCGTTTATTTCCGATACCACCATCGTCGCCACCCGCACCCAGGGCTGTAAAATGGCCGATAAGTTTAAAACCAATTTTCATATTGTGATGCCTTTTGCCTTACTGACGACCATTATCTATATCTTGCTGGGAAGCGGCGCCCAAAGTTCGTTTGCCGGCGGAACCGTTTCGTGGATAAAAGTATTGCCCTACGGCGCCGTGTTAGCGGCCGCAGTGATGGGCGTGAATGTGATGCTGGTGCTGCTGGGCGGCACGGTACTGTGCGGGATAATCGGCCTGCTGACGGGCGGATTTGATATATGGGGCTGGACGACTTCCATGGGCGCCGGCATTAACGGTATGGGGGAGCTGATTATTGTAACCATACTGGCGGGCGGCATGTTAGAAATGATTCGCTGCAACGGAGGGCTGGCCTGGATTATCCAAAAAATGACGGCCAAAATCAATTCCCGCCGCGGGGCCGAAATGAGCATCGCTGGCGTAGTGAGTTTCGCCAACCTCTGTACGGCCAACAACACAATTGCCTTGATTATGGCAGGCCCGATTGCCAAAGAAATCGCCCAGCGGTTTGAAATAGCCCCCAGCCGATCGGCCAGCTTGCTGGATATTTTTTCCTGCTTTGTGCAGGGGATTATTCCCTACGGGGCGCAGCTGCTGATGGCGGCCAGTTTGTCGGGCGTATCGCCGGTAAGCATTATGCAGTATTTGTATTATCCGTACTTATTAGGTATCGGAGCGCTGCTGGCCATTTGGCTGGGTTATCCGCGCAAATACCGCTTGAATACTGCCAAAAATTAGACAGCTTGTTCCGTCCGACGCCGAATTTTGATAAAATAAAAGAAGCCGATTTGCGCGCTCGTAGTTCAATGGATAGAGCGTCAGCCTCCGAAGCTGGAAATGTGGGTTCGACTCCCGCCGAGCGCACCAGTTTTAGACGACGGTGTAGTAAAAACCGCAGTAACTTTAAATAAATATCCCCCGGCGTAGCCGGGGGTTTTTCTCAATACGGGCCTAGCCCTCACTCTACTAGCTACTACTTGAAGTAGTTCCCACGACCTGTCATTTGCGTCCCCTTCCATCTAAGGGGTTCGTGTCAAACGGAAGCAAACTCCCCGCCTCGTCCGCCTTTAACTGGTTCTTTATATATTCTTCTATCCGCTTTTTATTCTTCCCTACCGTATCTACATAATACCCTCGGCACCAAAACTCTCGGTTCCTAAACTTATACTTCACATTTCCCCACTTCTCATATATCATTAGACTGCTCTTGCCTTTTAAGTACCCCATAAAACTTGATACGCTATATTTCGGAGGTATGGATACCAGCATGTGGATATGATCAGGGCACAGTTCGGCTTCTTCTATACGGCTTTCCTTCCATTCGCATAACTGTCGCAATATCTTGCCCACTTCTACTTTCTTCTCTTTATAAAAGAACCTTCTTCGGTACTTCGGGGCAAACACTATGTGATATTTGCAATTCCACTGCGTATGTGATAGTTTATTTATGTCATTGGTCATAGCAATGACCTCCTTTTGTTAAATTGCCTGCTGACACAGGCAATTTATTATACAAAAGGAGTTTTTTATCTTCCTCAACGGTGAAACCTTTACCGAACCCCCAGCCAAGCTGGGGGTTTTCACAACATACAAAAAATCCCCGGGTTACCCCGGGGATTTTTGCTTTGTTTTATAAGTACAACAATTTAAATCCTACGCCGAAACTCCAATCTTTGCTGTGCCAGTTTCCGCCGGCGTGGGTACTGGCGTTGGCATAGAACGCCGTCCCGTCGTTTACCAAAGTACCGACTTCCAACTCCGGGATAAATTCCGCCATACCGCTGTGTTCGTAATCCACATAATAATACAAGTTTGTCAGCACCCACCATTCGTTGGGTGAAGTATAGCCGATATTGGCGCGCCAGCGGCCGATATTAATATCATCGCGGGCGTGGTCGCCGACGACCGACACATAATGCTTATAGCCAACAGCTCCGTAGAACCCGTCGGCAAAAGCCAGCAATACGAAGGCGGAGGGACTGGCCTGCAGCTGCCCGGTTCCTAACAATTTATCGGTAGCCGTGGGGAAAAAGAATTCTATTTTGGCGCCGAAGCCGAATAAATTCTCGGCGGGGAGCGTCCAAGTGATATTGGCTAAAATATCGCCCAGCCCATTCACGGATTTTTCCGGCGATTCATAGCGTGCCAGCGGAACTTCCACCCCCCAGTTAAACCGCTCATTAATCACGCGGTAAGTTTTCAGCGTCAGCTGGTTGACGGAAACGCCGGCGCTGTCGTCCGCCACGGTAATGGAAGGGTTTACCTCAAAGGTGGTGATATTTTCCGTAGGCACCACCCCGTAATGATAGGTCCGCTGGATTTGGGCACAAACCGGCACGCCGCACAGTAACGCAACGCTCAACACAACCCATTTTCGCATAGATTCTCCTGTCAGACAAGGATATAGTTACTTTAACCGTCTTTTTACAAAAATCAAGCCGCGTGTTTATTTTTGAATGGGGCACACGCTGTCGTTGGCCGGGCATACAGCCGGTTTTTTACGCGAAATGGGCTTGGCTGAAAACAACAAAAAACGCCCGCCGCTGGCAAATGAAGAAGCAATAATACTTCCGCCGCAAATACGCAAAAAAGAATCTTTGCCAAAACAGGCCTCGGCCTCTTTGCCAAAAAATACATTCCCGCCAAACACATACAGCACTGTCGTATTTTCCGGCGGCGCCTGGTATTCAAACGCCCCGCCCGGGCACAAAGTAACATCTAAAATCGTAGTTCCCAGCGGATGCTGGGCGATACGGCCCTCGCGGTGGGCAAAACGGCCGCATAAAACCCGAACCTGGGCGCCGTCGGTACGGACCAGCGGCACCTGTTCGCTTTCCAATTCCCAGCGTTTGCCGCCGCCGCTGGCCCCGGGCAGGATATGCATCCAAAGCTCCATATTTAATACATACACGCTTTGGCTGGGCGTTGCCTGTTTTAATCCCCCCACGACATTTACCCACCGGTTTTTGCCGGCCGGGCGGGACAGGTGTTCATCTTCCAATTCCGGCGGATCCACCAACCCCGTTACCAGATAATTTAAAGTTTCCCGTTGAGGGTGCAAGGGCGGCGGGATAATATCCGCCCGGTCAAATTCCGGGCTGCAATAGCAAACGGCCAGCCAATAGAAGGGATCAAAAGAGCCCTGGTTATGCCGGTCAATTAACCGCCTTAACAGCATACAAGGCCCGGTTGTAGAAAGTTCCCACCATACAGAACGGTTTTGCTGTACTGGTTCCATAAAACGCTCCTTTTCAGAAAACGCGCCCCGAGAAACAGCCGCACGAGAAGCCATCGCACGCTTTCTTTTATTGTACACCAACTGGGTCTAAAGAAGCGTTAAATAAATTAATTAGTATTGGGCTGGCATAAAAAATCCGCGCCCGCAAGCGCGGCCGCGGCAACTGCAGCAACCCGTAAAATTTACTGATTATCCCGCCCCAGTTTCACACGCAGCTGTTGTATGCGTTCTTGAATATAGTTGGCGGCTTCTAACGAAAGCGGCGAATTGCGCCCCTGCATAATATGCAGCGATAGGGCACGCTCAAACCACAGCAGGGCTTTTTCTTCATTTTGCGGAGCGCCATGACCAGCGGCGTACATTTCGGCCGTTTGGAGCATCACACCGCAGTCATCGCCGTTGTTGGCAACAATCACGGTCCATTTAAAGGCCAGCGGATAGTATTCGGGCCCTTCTTCGCGGTAAAGCATCAACAGGCGGTATCGGGCTTCTTCGTCCCCATTTTGGGCTAACTGATCCCATTTTTGGTACCTTTCTCGGCGGCGTGCGGCAAAATCAAAAAAATGCCGAATCCGTTCCCACCAGGTTGCCACATTAAACGCCATTGTTTTTGCTCTCCTTTTTAGATATTGTACACTATATAAGTATATTTTCGCCAGGGAGGAACCGCTTATGATTACCGTTGCTACGACACCCGTTAAAACCTACCTGTCCAAATCCAAAATTCCCGGATTTGATTATGTCATCAATCCCTATGTGGGCTGCCCGCACAAATGCGTGTACTGTTATGCAGAATATATGCGGAAATTTACCGGACACGCCGAAGAATGGGGCGATTTTTTAGACATCAAAACCTGCGAAGTTCCGCTGAGGCCCTTTAAGCTGTTTCGCACCCGCGTGATGTTAAGTTCGGTAACGGATCCCTATAATCCGTACGAAAAACAGTACGAGCTGACCCGCCGCTTGATTAAGCAGTTAATTGTATGCCAGGCGCAGGTGTATATTTTAACGAAGTCCGCCCTGGTGTTAAGGGACTTGGATTTATTTCAGCAAATTCCCGGGTGCGAGGTGGCTTTTTCATTTTCTTCTACCGATGATCATTTCCGCCAGTTGGCCGAACCGGGTGTCTCCAGCGTTTCCGATAAAATAAATGCTTTAAAAACCCTGCACAAAGCCGGTATTAAAACCGCTGTTATGGGTGCGCCGCTTTTCCCGGGGATCAGCGATTGGCAAAGTATTATTGAACAAACCCGCCCCTATGTGGACCGCTACGGATTTGACAGTTTGAATATGCGCCCGGCCTATCAAAAGAAAGTATTGGCGTTTGTGGCGCGGCATTATCCCCAAACCCTCCCGCTTTACAGCGATATTTTCCTGCAGGAAGAGCCCACGGATTATTGGCAAAAACTCGGCGAAGAAATCCTGTCTTACTGCCGGCAGCACCATATCCGGGCGGAAGTTTATTTTGGTTCTTCCCGTTCCTATTCCGGCGGCTGAACGCAGCCAGTGTATTTTTCCAGTTACCCAAAACAGCAAAGCCCCCGTTATAAACGGGGGCTTGCGTCCAACGAAAGAATTAAGCGTTTTCTTCGGCGGGGTCCTCAAAACCGAGTTTCCAAGTGAACAGAAAACCGCAGATAACCGCCGTCAAAAATCCAACGCCGTAAAAAATCACGCTGTGCAAATTAGAAAGCGCCAGGAACAACACCACCCCCGAAACGCCAAACGGAATGGCCGACGAAACCTGAAAGAACGCAATCACTGCCCCGCCTACCGCGGCGCCCAAACACGCGCCGATAAAGGGCTTAAACAACGGCAGGGTAACCCCATAAATAAGCGGCTCGCCAATGCCCAAAAGTCCTACGGGAAGCGCATTTTTCACAATCGTTTTAAGTTTCGTATTTTTCGTTTTCCACAAAACGGCCAAACTGGCGCCCACCTGGCCGGCCCCGGCCATACACAAAATGGGGAATAACGGATTATTGCCCAACGCATCTACTAATTGCTGGTGAATCGGCACCAAACTTTGGTGAATGCCCATCATCACCAACGGCAGGAAAGTGCCGCCCAGCAACGCACCGGCCACAATACCGCCGTGTTTCAGTGCATTTTGGGTTTGAACCGCCAACTGTTCCGACAGCCACCCCGCCAGCGGCTGAATCAATACCAGCGAAGCAAATCCGACAATAAAAATAGTCAGCGTAGGGGTTAGGAACATCTCGGAACTGCCCTTAAACCACGCCCGCAGGCGTTTTTCCAGCCAGCTGCCGGCCCAGCATACCAAAAGCACCGCAATCACGCCGCCTTTTCCGGGCACCAGCGAGGCGCCAAACAGCGTGATATTGGCCAAGGCCGGCATATTTAAAATACCCGCAAAAGCCGCTCCCAGAGCCGGAGTTCCGCCAAATTCTTTATTGGCATTATAACCGACGATGGCATTCA
The DNA here is from genome assembly GCA_944325225.1 of uncultured Elusimicrobiales bacterium. Classification (GTDB taxonomy): domain Bacteria; phylum Elusimicrobiota; class Elusimicrobia; order Elusimicrobiales; family Elusimicrobiaceae; genus Avelusimicrobium. The sequence goes on along the minus strand of CALUZQ010000002.1, from coordinate 31,258 downwards.
AATAAAAGAAAATCGCATTTCCAAACACCCCCAGCAAAGCCGTGGTATTGGGGTCCTGCGCCAACAAGGTTTTGGATAAAATGTTTGTAATTCCCAGCAACAGCCCGCAGCCGATATAAGCGGGAATCAGCGGCATAAAGATATTGCCAATCACCGCACAGGCGCGGCTTAACCGGCTGGCGTATTTTTTACGCACAGCGGCCTTGTTTTCTTTTACTTCTCCCACGCCAGCTTCTGCCGCGGCCGCCCGCGGCGGCACAAATCCCTCCGACACAGTCAGCGGCGCAAATCCATGGCGCTCATTAAAATAAGCCGCCAATTTCCCCGCGGTGGACGGCCCCACAATCAGCTGATGCTGGGAACCGGAGTAAAAATAACCCGCTACATCTTTTACCTGCCGCAGTGCATCGGGCGAAACCAACGCTTCGTCTTTTACGGTAAAACGCAAGCGCGTCATACAGCAGCCCAGCGTAACGATATTATCCGCCCCGCCGCAGGCCGCCAAAATTCCTTCATACATCGTTTTTAAATCAGCCGGCATATTCCTCCGTATCAATCAAACCCCACCGGTTTTGCTGAGCGTCAAAGCGTTCCAAACGGCCGGTGTTAATATGAAACAGCATTCCTTCCAAATTTAAATTTTCCGCCCGCCGGATAAAATCTATTTTCCGCAAGCGGTCCAATTGGTCCAGCACATTATTTTTGACGGCTTCTTCGTAACTGTTACCGCGGTATTTTGCACCGCAGCCGCCAAGCCAGGCGGAAATTTCCGCCGGCAAATGCGTCAAATCTTTCAATTTATCCACGGCGTTGCAGTGGCTGTGCCCGAGCACAATGATATTCTGCACCTTCAAACTTTCCACGGCAAAACGCAGCGAAGCCATCATAGAAGCGTCCTGCGTATCCACCTGGTTGAGCATATTGCGGTGCACGCAGATATGACCGTCGTTCGTGGCGAAAATCGCCTCCGGGCAGACGCGGCTGTCAAAACAGCTAATTACCATAGAATGCGGGTTTTGCGTATGGGTAATTTGTTCCGCGTGTAACGCACAAAAACCTTTGCGCGGCGGATTGCCTTTAAAAAAATGGCGGTATCCGTCCACCAGTTGATGCATGCCTTCATTGGGATATGTGGTTTTGCTCATATTTTTATTGTAGCAGTTTGTAGGGGGTTGCGGGCAATTCCCCGCGGGGAAAACAAAAGCGCGTTCTGATTCCCCCCGCCGTTAAGCGCCGATAGATCGGTTTTTGGCCGCTGCACGGCACGCTTCTCCATAAAAAAACCCCGCCGTTAAGCGGGGTTTTAAATTTCCGTTCACCGTTATTTGGACAGGTGTTTAGAAATATATTTGCTCATATCAAACATGCTGATTTGTTTTTTGCCTTCAAAAATAGCGGCTAATTTTTCATCAGCGTTGATCATGCGTTTGTTTTTGGCATCCTGCAAGCCGTTTTTCTTGATGTAATCCCACATCTTCTTTACGACTTCGGTGCGCGGCAAGGCGGCAGAACCCACTACGGCGGCGAGTTCAGCGCTGGGGGTTAAAGGGGCCATAAATTTTGCATTTGCTTTTGCCATATTACTTATTCTCCTGTTACTAATACGAAAATATCGTTTTCTAGATTCTATTATATTTGGAGCCCTTTTGTAAGTGTTCCCTACAACAGGGCCCCGTTAAATTTGGTCCGGTACGCGCGGGTTATTTCACCTTCGGTGCAGCGGCCAAGACTTCCTTGGAACAACCGTCTTCATACTTTTTGAAGTTTTCAATAAACGACTTGGCCAAGGACTCATATTTTACCATATATTCTTCCTTATTGGCCCAAGAGTTCATCGGATTTAAGATTTCAGACGGTACGCCTTCGCACTCGGTCGGGATTTGGAAACCGAAAACCGGGTCGGTTACAAAGTGGACTTTCGCCAATTTGCCGTCCAACGCCGCGTTTAAGAGCGCGCGGGTGTACTTAATGCTGATGCGGTGCCCCACGCCGTACGGGCCGCCAATCCAGCCGGTGTTGACCAGCCAGCAGTCCACATTGTGCTCTTTGATTTTCTTTTTCAAGAGTTCGGCATACACGGAGGGGTGCAGCGCCATAAACGGCCCGCCGAAGCAGGTAGAGAAGGTGCTGGTAGGTTCTTTAACGCCTTTTTCCGTACCGGCCACTTTGGCGGTATAGCCGCTGATAAAGTGGTACAGGGCCTGGTCGGGCGTGAGTTTGGAAATAGGCGGCATCACACCGAAAGCATCACAGGTTAAGAAAATGATGTTTTTCGGGTGGGTGGCGCGTTTGGATTCCACCGCATTTTCAATGAAGTTCAGCGGATAGCAGGCGCGGGTATTTTCCGTCAGGGAATCATCGTCCAAGTTAAGTTTGCCGGTTTCCGGGTCAAATACCACATTTTCCAAGACCGTGCCAAAGCGGTGAGTGGTGGAGTAGATTTGAGGTTCGGCCTCCTGGCTCAGTTTAATAACCTTGGCATAGCAGCCGCCTTCAAAGTTAAATACGCCTTCTTCGTCCCAGCCGTGTTCATCGTCGCCGATGAGCCCGCGGGTAATATCGGCCGACAGGGTGGTTTTGCCGGTGCCGGACAAACCGAAGAAGATAGCGCTGTCCTGCTTATCGCCCACATTGGCGGAGCAATGCATCGTCATAATGCCTTTTTGCGGCAAGAGGAAGTTCATTACCGTAAAAAGCGCTTTCTTATTTTCGCCGCCGTATTCAGAGCCGATGACGAGAATCATTTTCTTTTCAAAGTTAATCAAAATGGCGGTTTCGGTCAGCGTGCCGTCGGTGGCGGGATCCACTTTCATTTTAGGCAGGCAGATGAGCGTAAATTCCGGCACGAACGATTTAAGTTCTTCCTGCTTGGGTTCAATGAACATATTTTTGACAAACAGGTTCGTCCAGGCGCATTCCGTAATAGCGCGCACTTTTAAGCGGGAAGCTTCGCTGGAGCCCACATAGGCGTCGCGCACGAAAAGGTCTTTATCTTTGACATATTCCTGCACTTTGGCAAAAATTTTGTCAAAGTATTCGGGTTTAATGCCCTTATTGCTTTTGTTATAAAAGAGTTTGCCTTCAATATCTTTTGTTTCCACGAAAAAGCGGTCATTGGGGCTGCGGCCGGTGTGTTTGCCGGTGCTTACGCACAGCGGGCCGCCGTAAACGATATTGGATTCCCCGCGGGACAGGGATTCCTGGTACAGAGCCGGGGTGGAATAGTTCCAATAAACGGTTTTACCGGTCGTAATGCCAGCATTTTCCAGCCCGTAATCCGGTTTAAAAAAATCCGGTTTTGCGTTAAGTGTTTTCATGTTAATTCCTCGTAAGTAATTTATCCCCGATTTGAATTTCTTTCGGAGCGTTTTCATCAAGCGCCCAGCGAATGCGGCGCATACCCTCTATAATAGAGGCCTGATCCGCACAGTAGCTGATACGCAAGTACCCTTCCGCCCCGAAGGACACACCGGGCACTACGGCCACCAACGCTTTTTCCAACAGGTACTGCGCAAGCGCATTGGAATCGGCGTTGTAATGGCTAAAATCCATAAACGAATAGAAAGTCCCTGCGGGTTTTTCCACCCGCACATGGGGGATTTTGGCGGCTTCGGCCAGCAAGACATCGCGGTTCTGCTGCAAGACGCGGCACAAATCCGCCACGACGCTTTGGTCGCCTTTTAAAGCGGCGGCCGCCCCCACTTCGGACAAATCGCCGTTGCAGGAAGTGCTCTGCGCCTGTATGCGGCCCATCGCGCCAATCAGTTCGTTATTGGCACATACCGCCCAGCCGATGCGCAGCCCGGTCAAGCCATACAATTTGGATACCCCGTTGATGATAACCAGGTTTTTGGCTTCTTTGGCATACGCACACGGATTGGGGGTTTTTTTACCGTCAAAAACAAGTTGGTGGTAAATATCGTCCATAACCAGGAAGATATTTTTTTGTTCGGCAAATTCTACCACGGTCCGGATAAACTCTTCGCTGTAAATCTGGCCGGAAGGGTTGCAGGGGCTGTTAATCAAAATTACTTTTGTACGCGGGGTAACGGCGTTTAAAATATCGTTGGCGCTTACGCCCAGTCCGCCCTGGGTTCCGTGCACGATAACGGGTTTTCCGCCCGCCATGCGCACCATTTCCGGATAGCTTACCCAATACGGTGCCGGGAAAATAACTTCATCGCCCGGATCCACCGCCGCCAGCAGGAAATTAAACAAGGCCTGTTTGGCACCGGCGGAAACAATCACTTGGTTCAATTCATACTTGCGCCCATAATGCTGCTGGGTATATCCCAGCACGGCGGCCTTCAGTTCCGGTGTGCCGGACGAAGGGGTATATTTAATTTTGCGGGTTTGCGCTTTTTGGATAATAGCGTCCACCGCCGACTCAGGCGCCGGATAAGTGGGTTCACCGCCTCCTAAATGAATGACGGGTTCTCCGGCGGCTTTGAGCGCACGCGCTTTGGCATTAATTTTTAAAGTCGGCGAATCGCCGATTTGACTGGCTAACTTACTTAGTGAAATAGACATTTTTTCCTCTACGCACATTTTATCATTTAATTGAAGCAAACGGGGTATAAAAATCTCCGCGCCTTAAAACGCGGAGATGTATTACCCGCTTGGAAGCGTTCCTTTCCGTTCGCTTCTGCGTCGGTCTTAGGATTTACAGCGCGGCGAATTTATCGGCCAGCGGAGAAATGGCCTCCTCGCGCACGAATTCTATGCGGCCTTCGTCAGCGGCTTTGGCCACGGCCGGATTTAACGGCACGCGCATCACCGGCGCAATATGAAATTCCCGCCCCATTTCTTCGGCATGGCTTTTGCCGAAAAGTTCAATCTCTTTGCCGCAGTCGGGGCATTTCAAATAACTCATATTTTCCACCAGCCCCAGCACGGGCACCTGCATCATCTGGGCCATTTTAACGGCTTTGCCCACAATCATCTGCACCAGTTCCTGCGGGGAGGATACAATCACAATTCCGTCAATAGGCAGGGATTGGAACACCGTCAGCGTTACATCGCCGGTGCCGGGCGGCATATCAATAAACAGGTAATCTATATCTTCCCAGATGACATCCGTCCAAAACTGGCGCACGGTACCCGTAATCAGCGCTCCGCGCCAAATGACGGGGTCGGTTTCTTTTTCCAACAACAAATTTAACGACATCACCTGCACGCCTTCCTGGCTTTTGACGGGATAAATGCCGTCCTGGTCGCCGGTGGCTCGTTCGTGAATACCGAACATTTTGGGAATAGACGGGCCGGTAATGTCGGCGTCTAAAATGCCGCAGGAGTAACCGCGGCGCGTCATTTCGGCCGCCAGCAGCCCGGTAACAAACGATTTTCCCACCCCGCCTTTGCCGCTGACGACACCTATCACATGTTTAATGCGGCTTCTCAAGTGGGGTTTGTCTTTGGGCATTTGGCCCGGGTTGCGGCTGGAGCAGTTGGCGCTGCAGGAGCTGCAATCGTGGTTGCAATTTTCGCTCATATTAGAACCTCTATTTAATTTCGTTAAAGTTTTCGTCCGTCAAAGCATCTATCAAAAATCTTCCGCCCGGCAACCTGCGCATTTGGGCATATGCAGCGTTTTCGTACTTTTGGCCGGTGGCTTCTTGAAAATAGAATTGGTGCGGCAATTGAAAACGCCGTCCGTGGTAAGCAATTTTTACGGGTCGTTTTGTGTAGCCCGCTTGCACCACGCTGTTTGGCGCAGCATAAAAGGTAAGGGTGCCGCGGCCGCGCAAGTCCGCCCGTACCGCGTTCTCCAGTTCATAGGAAAGGGCCATATAATCCCCGCTTAACATCGCCCGCGGATCCACGGGAGCCATTTCAAAATAAAACACGGGCGCGTTTTGCCGCGCGGCTTGCGTGTAATAAGCATATCCGCCCAACAAAACCGTCAGCAAGCAAGCCGCCCCTAAAAAAATTTTAGCGCGCATACAACCCCCTTTTCTGCCAGCCATACACCGCCAGCAGTATAAGCCCCGACGCCCACAGATAGTATGCTTTGACTAACAGCGTCGTTTTCATCTGATAGTACAGCCACACCAGCGACAGCGCAAACACCGCCGCCCCAACTATTTTCATACTCACGCTTTTTTGCACAAAGCCCAGCGCCAAAAGGGCTATTCCCATTACCGTGCCGGTATTGGTCAGATAGGAAAGAAATAAAATAAGCGCCACCACCCCTACCTGGCATTTTTCCCGGGCGCGCCAGCCATACACCGCGCACAAACAAACGGCTAAGAATAAAGGATTCAGCGATATGAAAAAATCTTCCTGTCCAATCAGCGAAAACACAAACCCCGCCGCACAGCCGGGCAAGATTCCCCAGGCCAGCGGCCGGAGCTTTTCGTTCGGTACCAAAAACAGTACATACGCCGACACAAACAGCAGTACGCTCAAACTTTCCATATACGGCCCCATAACCGCCCTATGCTGAAAAACCCATATCAGCAAAATCAGCACACTGGCAAAGCTCATCACGGCGCGGTCCATTTTCTGTGTAAAGACGGGATAACTAAGCGCCGTCATACCCCATACCAGCCAGCACACCTGCCCGGCGGTTAAAGACCATAAAACAGCGAATCCAAAAATCAGCAGGGCTTTGCCGCATAACGAAAACGCCAGCGCCGCCTGCTCTAAAAACGCACCCAGCTTACCGCTTTTTCGGCCAGCCATATAGACAAACCAAGCCGCCAACGCTGTGAACACGGCCCCGGTCCATAAAAAATTAGTTCTTCCTATTAAAAATAACGCTGTCAAACACGCCAGCCAGGCCCCCAGCGCCAACAGGGCAGCTACCATAAAAGGCAGTTTCTTTTCTGTATCAGCAGTCATTTGCTTCCTCCGGCCGACTTAAACCATAGACTCCCGCCGCACTGCATACAAACACCAACAGCAACGCCGTTACCGTAATTATTCCGTTTCCGTAATGTAGAGAAGAAATAATCCGCTCCGCCAGCAGTATATCCAACGCGAGCGCACAAAACCCAAGCTGTGCCGCACCGCGTTTAAACCGCCACGCATAAAAACCCACCAGCAATATCAGACCTAAATTCCCCCAAAAAGATACTCCCCACCGGCCCACTGCCGTCAAGAAACAGCCCGACAAAGCCGCCGCCAAAAAGAACAGCGAAAACCAACCGCCCTTTCCGCTTCGCCGGGCCGCCCATTCGCTAACGGCAAAGCAGGCGATATTGAACACAAACAGAATCCAAGCATGCTGCACATAAATCAACAGATCTAAAAAAGAAAGGATATACAGATTGACCACCGCCGCCAACAACAGCCACAGCCAGCGGTTTCCCGCCACCAGCGCAAGCGGCACCAAACTAACGGCCCAGCCCAAACAAAACTCATACACAAAAGCACCCGTCTGGAACACCTGCCCGTAAACAGTCCAAAACAGACCGATAAATAAACCGCAGGCAAAAGAACAAACTTTACCCGCGCCGCTTTCCAATCCTTTTATATAGCCGCCGGCCGCACAGCCCACCAGCCCAATAAGCGGCAGAGCAAACTTCCCAAGTGCTCCCAACACATTCCAATTATAGGCCACAAAGCACACCGTACCGGCTAAAAATAAAACAGCGCCCGTCAGTCCGCACAGCGGCGCCGTCCAATCCGGCAGAGAAGCCCACAAGGAAGGGAAAAAATCGTTGGGTAGGAAAGCATTCGCCGTATGTTTTTGATTCATATGGTTTATTATACTAAATGCGTCCGAATGAACGGAAAAGCTATAATATAAGTATGCTATATCTGTTTATCACGGCGGCGTTGCTTAGCGTATGGGTAGGTTTATCCCGCCTTGGGGCGCGTATTATTTTCCGCCCGCAAAAAAAACGCTGGCCGCTGAAGCTTCCCTTTGAAAAAGCCGCTTTTGACGCGCCAGACGGCAAAAAAATTACCGCCGTTTATCTGCCCGCCCAGGCCGGCCGGCCGACGCTTCTTTTCTTCCACGGGCGCGGAGGGAATGTATCGCACTTTGAAAATTTTGCCCAAGCGTACGCCCCGTTGGGATATGGAATTTTTATGTTTGATTACCGCGGCTTCGGACTCTCTCGCGGCACGCCTTCCCAAAAGACACTTTTTGAAGATGCGCTTAGTGCCGCCAGGTATCTGATGAGTGTTAAAAAAATCCGTCCGCAGGACCTCGTGCTGTACGGTCATTCGCTGGGCAATGCCCCCGCCTTGTTTACGGCGGTTACGCTGGAGAAACTGCCCTTTAAAGCCCTTATTTTGCAAAGTCCGTTTTTAAGCACGCCCGATATGGCCGTTTGTTTATGGAAACACCGCTATGAACCTTGCTCCTTTTTATACCGGGCCACCAAAATTTTTGTTACTCCTTTTTTGTATTCTAACCGCTTTGACAATACTCTCCCCGCCCGGCGGCTGCATTTGCCGACACTCGTTTGCATGAGCCGCGCTGACGCCACCATTCCCTGGCGCATGAGCGCCCGGCTGGCCGACGATATCCCCCACACGGTCCGCTTTCTTTCGGCCTCCGGCGGGCACGACGAGTTTTCCTGGGCGGCGCCCGCGGCCGATTCTTTCCTAAAAAAGCTTTCTTAAACCGCTTTTTTTTGATACTATAAAGCGTGGAGAGGGGCCTTTTTATGCGTAATTATATTCCCGCTTTGTTGTTAATTGTATTGCTGTCCGCCTGGGCGGTATTTTTTGACCGGGCCACCGATTATTTTATCTTCAAACCTTCCGCCCAAATATATTCCCTGCAGCAGCCCTTTGAAGAAGTACATTTTGAAGCGCCGGACGGTACCCCCTTGCATGGCATTTACCACAAGGCAGATTCGGGTAAACCCACCCTGCTCTTTTTCCACGGAAGCCGCTACAATATTTACAGTTTTCAAGATTTTGTGCTTCCCTATGCCCAAAAAGGATACGGCATCTTCCTGTTTGATTACCGCGGATACGGGAAAAGTGGCGGCCGTCCTTCCGAACAAAATATGTATGAAGATGCCCGATCTGCGCTGTTCTATCTGATGCTTAAACAGCGGGTATTTCCGCAGGATATTGTGCTGTGGGGTTTTGCGCTGGGCTGTGCGCCGGCCCTGCATTTGGCTTCGCAATACAATCGGCTTGCATTTAGAGCGGTAATTCTGCAAAGTCCGTTTACCAATATGGCGGATATGGGCTTCTATATGTTGGCCCAGAAATACGAAGGAACTTCCGCCGCCGCCATACTGCCGCTGTTTTTAAAACCGCTTTTGTGGAATAAAAATTTTGACAACACACAAAAGATCGGTCAGGTAAAAGTTCCTTTATTTATTGGTTTTTCCCGGGCGGACGGAACCATTCCCTGGACGATGAGCCGCGCCTTGGCGGCACACGCCCCGAAAGGAACGGTTCAATTTCTCGCGCCTACGGGAATCCATTACAATCCGGAATGGATGGAAACCGCGGCAATCGGCTTTTTGGAACAGTTAGATTCCCCGCCAGAAATAGACGGCGGCGAATTGAATTCCCGTCAGTAAATTGCGGATTTTTTAAAACCATACCCGTCCCCGGCCTGAAGTTTTGTATAATAAAGGCAGATACCCGATGCCCACCACTCGGCGACGGTATAATTGGAGAGGTGTGTGAGTGGTTGAAACAGCAGGTCTCGAAAACCTGTAAACCGCAAGGTTTCGAGGGTTCAAATCCCTCCCTCTCCGTTTCACTCTACAACCCGTTTCTAGGAAGAAGCGGGTTCTTTTTTGGATTTTTTATGACGATAAATCAATAAATTTGTTTCAATTCTTTTCAAGGCATTTCAAGGTTTTTCAATCCTTAAAGTGGGGGACAAAGTGGGGGCAAAATGCCTTGAAAAAAGTGGGGGACACTTCAAAAAAGTGGGGGACACTATTTTTCAATCATTTCGGGCAGTTTAAGAACAAACTGTTTCATTGCCTCTAAATGCGCCAAACGCTTTTGATTTTCCGCTTTTCGCAGAGTTTCTTTGTCTATGTAATGCCGTTCGGTTGTTTTTGTATCTGCATGAGACACATAGAGCGAAACATCCTTTTCTTTCGCACCGGCACGCATCATATAGGTGGTGTGCGTTTTGCGCAGCGCTTTGTAGGTGCATAAAATTTTGGGAGCGTCTTTTTCATGGCGCAAAATTTCATCGTTTACCTTCTCTAGATTGCTCCGCCATTCCTTTGAGAAGGTGCTGTCGTCAAACGGTTTCCCGTTGGAATTGGTTAAAATGTAAGTCTTTGGATTTAAGGAAAGAATATCCGCTATGGTTTGCGGCGTAAAAAATACAGGGCGCTCTTTATCCCGTTTGACTGTCCACGCGCGAATGCCGGCTTTTTTATCTTCGTCATTGTGCGACACCCAGGCAATACCCGTTTTCATGTCAATTTTGCTTATAAGAAAATTGTACATTTCTTCCGGGCGCAAATTGCCTTCAAAGCCCATGCGCGTGGCCACACGCATAGCAGGAGAGCTATACTTTAAAAGCATAGAGAGTTCCCACGGAGAAAGCACTTTGACGATAGGCGCGCTGGTCCGTTTGGGCGTATTGCGAAGCGGGGTAAGGTCCATAAAAGGTATGTACCCTTCGGACATCCCCCAATCAAAGGCGCGCAGCAGGCAGCCCATATCTTTGTTTACGCCGTAATTATCGTCCCCCTTCTCTATGGCTTCCTGGGCGCGGGCGCGGCGAAAGGCGGCTAAATCTTCCGGACGCAAATCCTGCACATAATGTGGGCGAATAATGTCTTTAAAATGATCAAAAGCATACTGGTATTCGGCAATAGTACGGGTGCGCCAAATGTTTCGCCCCGTCTTAAAATCCTTTTCGCTTCGCATGAATTTAAGGAAGGCGCTGGCGAAGTATTCCCATGTCTTTGAACCGTCAAATTTGCGGGATTTGTTTTCTCTTTCCAGCTTTTCTACCCAACGCTTGTATTGCGTTTCGCGCTGTTCCTTATTGCCGCGCAAAAAAATCTCGTACCGCCGGCCATTAATTTGCTTGCGGTAGCGGCGGCCGGTACGGCCCGGGCGTTTGAAGCTGGAAATTTTATCTGCCATATATCATTCCTTCGTAAATTTGGAGAGAAGCTAAAAAATTCAATATATTTTCCCCGTCATTTTTCCTGATCGGAAGAATCCTCTCTGAAGTATTTGTATGCGGACAATTTATCTAACAAGTATTGACGGAATTTTTCTATTTCCGATACATCTTCCTTGGATTCTTCATATCTAATCTGTTCAGAAACTTGAAAAAAAAGCAAGGAACACAATACCGCTTTTACGGGAACATTTTTTTGCCTGGCGGCGGAAAATATCGTTTCCGGGTTATGGGATATTTCTTGGGAAAGCCAGGCAAAAAGAGAGGATAAATAATCTTTCAAAGAGGGAAAAACTGGACAGATTTCTCTTTCTAGCTTTAGATTTTCAATTTCCCCCTCCAATACTTGATTTTTGGTGTTTAATTCTTCGTTTTCTCTCTCTAACTGGGAAGCGTATTTGTAAGCTTTCTCTAGTTCCTGGCTATGGTTGGGGCGGTATTGCTCTTTTTCCCGTTCCAAAAATGCCACACGGTCTTTTAGTTCGCTCCGTCCAGCCAAGGATAACGCTAGAGCCTGCGCCAGCACAACCACAAGGAAAATCAAAAAATAAAACATTTTCCCTCCCCTTTAAGAGCAAAAAGAGTTATTTATCCTCTAAAAAATCCGGGCGGCGCTTGCGGGTGGGCTTGCGGGGAATGTCTATCACGCGGCCGATAATTTCTATTTCTTTAATGCTGCCGGAAATAGGATCGTAATCTTTGTTGTCCGGGATGAGCCAAATGGTGTTCTTTTTAAGATAAAAGCGCTTGAGGGTACATTCTTCGCCCATGCGGGCCACGACGATTTCCCCCTCTTTCACATCCGTGATAACGCACGGGCGGATGATGATGAGTTGGTCGTCCTTGATTTCCGGCTCCATGCAATCGCCCGTTACGCGAAGGGCATAGTCTTTATCCCCACTCTTTAGGGTGGGCATATAGAGTTCCGGCTCGGAATATACAACTGCGATGTTAAAACGATTTGCTTTCACTGTGCCTAGTACCGGTACATATGCGGTTATTGGATAAGCGTTTATGGTTGGAATTGCCCCTTTTATTCCAAACGCAGCTTTTATTTCCTGTTCGGAACATTGAAAGACGGCTGCAATCCGCTTGATATAGTCCGCTCCGGGCTTTGCTTCACCGGATACCCACTTGGAAACTAATCCCCGTGAAACTCCTAATTTTTCGGATAGACGAATTTGCGCACCGCGCTCCAGATTGTTGTTCCATTTGGTCAACATTTTTACAAATTCGTTCATAAAAATTTCTATTCTCCGACATAAAAAAACAGCTTGACAAATTGTTTCAAATGTTTCATAATATATGAAACAAAGGAAACTTTTACCGCTTGTCCTTGGGAAGCGGTGTAGCCCCGAAAAACGGGTTGGTTCGCAAAAAAACGCTTAAACAATTGCAGTATAAAAAGTTTTGTGCGCAAAAAGGCGTAAGCGGCCTGATTGCGAACCTGACCGTACGGGGAGTCTTAGCAGAGAGTCCTGTACGGTCTTTTATTTAGTTTAGCATATTCCACCCGTTTTGGGGGAACTGGCGCAAAGATTTGTGAGGCATTATATGTTGGCAGATAAAGAAACCCTTATGAAATTGGACATAAAAGCATTCCCGAAAGAGGACTTAATCGTGGACCGGGTGGGGAATGTGTTTTTAAAACGCACGGCCGTACTAAACCTGCTGGAATGTTCCGCCCAGGCCTTATCTACCACTTACAAACGCAAAGGGCTGCGCCCGTTGGATAGATATATTAGGGGTCATAAAGTGTATGTACTGGCGGATGTGGAACGGATCTACAACAAGAGGGAGGATTACTAATGAAAAAATTTATTTGGACGGTTTCTAATCCGCAGGAGTGGAGCCCCTTCAGCTTGTTTGCGGTAGGAATTGCGGCCGCATTTACTTTTTCCGTACTTTTTGGAGCTGCATTTGACGCACAGTTTTAGGAGGATTTATGTGGGAAATCATTAAAAAAATTATAAAAGGCAAAGAAGCCATTGTTTCAAAAGAACAAACGGTATCTACGGAAAGGAATCTTTTTTATGCGGAGGGGGATGATAGTGTGGCTGCAGCTACCAAAGAGATGAGCCGGGCAGCTTCCCTTGGAGACTGGAGCGTGGCTGTAAATACTGCAGAAAATGGAGTAGCTACAGCAGAAGGTCTGCATAGTATAGCAGCAGTAACGGGATTTAAAGGTACAGCCATCGCAGAAAATGATTTCAGTGTAAGTATCTCTACTTGGGGACAATCGGATGTTGTGGCGGAGGGGACAAAAAGTGCGGCGTTAGCCATGGAAGATAATAGTGATGCCATTGCTAAAGGTACAAGAAGTGTAGCCATAACGATGGGCCGAAATGCCTGTGCCCGCGCAGCGGGGAAAGACAGCATAGCTTTAGGATTTGGATTTAATAGTCTCTCCTGCGGAGAAGTGGGAACATGGCTTGTTCTGGCAGAAAGAAACGAATCGTATCAAATTATTAACATCAAAGCCGTTAAGGTGGATGGGGAAAAAATTCGCCCCAATACATTCTATAAGCTTGAAAACGGTGAAATTAAAGAGACTCTTTAGTAATTACTTACTGCAAATTTTCCGGCGTAAGCCGGCGGGCGTTTCGGTTGGCACTCTCTTCCGCGACCACGCCCGTTAAATAGTGCAAGTACCGCCAGGCCGGGTGGCGCAAATAACCCGGCAAATTGATTTTCCGGCATAGCCGGAAGGCGCGAGATTCCCTCCTGCATAGGCCGACATAATACACCTCGCGCCAAAATCTTCCGGCTGAATAACCGGACGGCACGGCCATCGTAAGAGTCTCCTGACAATAACCGTGCCGAAAGTTTGCCCGCTTAAATAATTGGTTTTGGGCGGGCCTCTCCGGGGATGGAATAAATATCTTCCGGAGATTTGGCGAACAAACGACTGGGGCGGCATTATTCGCCGCCCTGTATAACATGAAAATAACAGACGATAAATTTTTGCTGTTTTTGCATGTATTGGACGCCTTGATTATCCAGGCGCCAAAACGCCAAGAAGCGGACGCTTTTAAGCGCGTGCGACTGGAGTTTGAAACGCTCTTTGCAAAAGAGTTGGCGGACGCCCGCGGAGAAAACATTCCGAAAAACTGATGAGGGCGCAATACTATGGATAAATTTTGCACACGGTGCTATAAACGATTAAAACCCGGCCTGGAACCCCACCTGGGAATCTGCCGGAAATGCAGAAATGCTCAAAAGGAAAAGGAAGAAAAAGAATATGTCTAAAAACCAACAACCCGCGCAAGCAGCGGTTCTGCTTGACCTGGACGGAGTACTGTGCGAAAACACATTCCGCCGGGAATACGGCGATGACAGGGACTATGCTTTATTTGCGCGGCGCTGCCCCAATGCGGTGGCTAATATGGATTTCATTTGCTTTGCCCGTGCTTTAAAACTGGACAAAATTGCCGTGTTTGTTCTAACGGCCCGCAGCGAAAAACTGCGGCCCAATACAATGGCTTGGCTGAAGGAAAAGGGCGTTTCTGTGGATAAGGTGCTGATGCGCCCGAAAGGCGATAAAACGGCCGACCATCTGTTGAAGAAAAAAATGCTTTCGGTTTTGCGAAAAGAGGAATCGCTTGGAAAACCCGGCGGCCCGGTCCCGCTGATGGCGGTTGACGACGACGAAAGAGTGGTCCGCATGTACAAACAGGAAGGGATACCGGCGTTTTTCCCGTCAAGCGTTCCGGAGATATGGGTATGACCAGAAAGAAACAGGAAGAATTTGACACATTTGTAATCGGGCCGAGTGTGTGCAGGGGGTTTTCCCCCTCCAAAGACCTGTGCCATATCTGTGTGGCAAAAGGAATATATGTGAGAGCAATTTGCTTTTCGCGTCCGACCGGAAGCGTTCACGGTGTAGAGAATGAACGCAAACAATTGCAAGCAGTTGAAGAAGTTTTTAACAGGGAAAAAGCATGAACGCCAGCTGGAATACTGGCGGCGATGGAAAGACAGAAAAAACCCGAAGAAACTGCTCAAATTCGGCTGGGAAGCTGTTTTTGAAAGAGGGGCAGAGGGTTGGACTTGGAAGGCCCGAAAAATAAAAAACGGGGCTGTTTTACAAAATGGGCCTTTTGCCAGCGTGGCAAAGGCAAAACAGGATTTTTATAAGGCGGTGGAAGAATGAAACCTAACACAATGAAAAAAATTATACAGGCCGTGAAAGCGGCCCGCGAAAAACACCCGCAGTTTGCTGTAAACTTGCATCACGCGCTCTGCCTGGCGGCGGAAGAATTGGGCGAAACGGCTAAGGCGATAAACGATATGACCAGCTGGGAACAGATTGAGGCGGAAATTTACGATACGATAGCCGTGCTGGTACGAATGGCAGAGAAAGATTTTTTTTGAGGTAGCTTGTATGGACTTAAAAGAAAGATTACTGAAGATTTATGCCTTGGCCCAGCAGGGAGTAGGCGGCGAAAAAGAAAACGCGGAAGCTATTTTACAGCGGGCATTAACCGCGAACAATCTGACTATTGAAGATTTGCTCAAAGGGCAAAATTACAAATACCGGAGATGGTTCAAGTATTCCAATATCGCTGAGCAACGGTTGATAGTACAGATTTTGGGAAAAATAAAAAACATAAACAGGGTGCCGGTTCTTATTAAACCAAAGTCTAAAGAAATATGTGCGGAATTAACGCATCAAGAAACTGTATTGGCTTCCATGCTGGTGGATGTTTATCTAATGGCGTTTAGAAAAGAGGCTAAAAAATTACAAAAAAAACAGAAGGAAGAGAGAAAGGTTTTAGTAACCGCTTTTGTACACAAGCACAACATCTTTTCCAATCAAAAACAAGAGGGGCGAAGTTCTACTTCTATTGATTTGGATATATTCCGGGATTTGTATGACAAGATGGACAACGTGGATATCAGGCAGCAACTTCCCGGGCACATGTTGGAGAACAAAAAATGAGCATCATTTGGCATAAGTTCCCTGCTGTTAAACCGACCAAAACGGGGATTTACTTGGTTTTTTCAAGCGACGCGTATCAAACAGGCCGCGTGATAAAAACGCGCAGATACAGCCCGTATAGCGGCTGGGAATACGGGGATAATTTTATAACACATTGGGCAGAATACCCCAATACACCGAGGGATTATGAATTACACAAAAGAACAACTGGATTATGATATAGAACACTGTCTCACAGCCCAAACATTAGCCAATGTCGGGGCTTATCGGGTTTCTTTTCGGCCGTTTGAAAATACGCTTACGGAAGAAGAACAAGCCGTGAAAGAAAAAATTGAGCGTGGAGATGAAGCTATAGAATCTTGCTACGACGATTTGCTAATTTTTGTGGAACACCTTTACAGTACCGTCTATCACGGGTATAGATGGTATTTTGAAACCCCGGAAAAGCTACAAGCGTTTTGCAAGGTGGTGGGGGCAGGCATGAGCAAGCAAAAATTTAAGGTGGGGCAGGTAGTATGGGGTTTTGTATTCGGTCGTTTGGTTTCCTGTGAAGTAACAAATGTTTTTGAGGAAGGATTAGAGGTTACTTTTACGGCCGATTTGGTTGATTTTGACACAGTTTCTTTAGAAATCGAAGAAAAAGATGTGGAACTGTATCCAACAGAGGAAGAAGCCAGAAAAGCGCGGGGGAAGACCTGTGAAAAAAATCATTGATGTGTGCTGCGGGAGCAGAATGTTTTGGTTTGATAAGCGAAATCCGGCCGTGGTGTTTATGGATAACCGGTCGCTAGAGCAAACACTTTGCGACGGAAGGAAACTTGAAATAAAGCCGGATTTGGTGGCTGACTACCGGAACATTCCCTATCCGGATGAATCGTTTTACCTGGCAGTGTTTGACCCCCCGCATCTGATTCGCGCCGGAGAAAATAGCTGGCTGGCTGCGAAATACGGGAAATTAGGACCCGATTGGCGGGCTGACTTGAAGGCAGGCTTTGACGAGTGTATGCGGGTTTTGAAACCTTACGGAACGCTGGTTTTTAAGTGGAATGAGGACCAAGTAAAGCTTTCTGAAATTCTGCGTATTTTGGGCGCTCGCCCGCTGTTTGGACACCGGCGGGGGAAAACGCACTTTTTGGTGTTTATGAAGAAGGAGGCAACGAATGATAATTAGTAAGGAACAATTAATTGCGATTTGTTTGGGGTTGGTCAATCTGGTAAATAAAAATTTTGACCAGGATTTTTTAGATACGAAACCTACTGAAATTGATTTAAGTTACGAATTAGGAAATTTTAAGGTTTCTTTTAAACTTTCGGAAAACCTGGGGGGTAAAGAATGATTGAAAGTGATTTGTCGGGATATAGTTTTTGTATTGGATTTTGGTTTTCTTTTGGGGCGAGCTTTTGTGTGATTTTGATTTTTTTTGTTTTTAGTCTTGCAGAAAATCTGGTACAGCTTGTTAAGCTGGTTTTAGAATGGCTTAATTTGTGGCCAAAAAAGAATCCGAAAACAGGGAAAAGAAAATGCGATGGATGCGCCTTTTTTGGATTATGGAAAAATGAAGATGGAAATAAGGTAATTGGTTGTCGGATTATTAAAAAGAATATTGACCCAGTTATTTATAGAAATTCCCCCTATTTTGTTTTTGCTGATTGCCCGGTTAATGCCCGCGGAGTTACAAAAGAAGGAGATGTGAAAAATGAACAAAAATCAAATAGCTAAAAAAGTGTTTTCTCTTTTGAATTTAGAACCAAATCCGGCTCGCAATAGCATTTTTAATTTGTTCTATGAATCTGTGAAAGACGAAGTTTTAAGGGCAAAATTTTGGGAATTTGCTGTATGTCAAAAAAAGTTAAAGCCTTTGGGGAAAGAGGGAAATAAATTTTTGTATACATTTCCGAATGATTGTTTGTATGTGATAAATGTTGATTCGGCTAATTTTAATGAAAAATTTAACGAGCGTTTAAAAAAGAGGCTTCTCTATGCTCCTTATAGCGTTTCTAAACTCACATACATTAAGCGCTTGCAGGACGAACAAATCCAAGATAAACGCTTTATAAAAGCATTTTGCTTTGCTTTGGCAGCAATACTTGCTGTGGGCATTTGCAATAATAGCAACCTGGCGAACCGGTTGAACGGCGAATACTGCTTTATCCTTAATTCTGAATGCATGAACACGGAGGCGAAAAATGACAATAAATGAAGAACATTTCTTGCTTATATTTGTGGTAGCTTTCATATTTTTTTCCTTGGGACAGATTACCGGTTGCAGCATGGGGGAAATGGCGGGAGACCTTGAGTTTAGAAAAGGGCAGCAGAGCTGCAAGGTGTGCGAGGTGGTCAGGTATGGAAACGAATCCGAAAAAGGAAAATGAACTACTGATAAGCCCTGCGGTTTGGATGGCGTTGCGCTATTATCCAGCTGGGTTTACATTGGCTGAATGGGTTCTTTTGGCTGCACTTATTTTAATCCCGGTTTGCTTGGTGCTTTGTTTTCTGTTTTCTGGCGACAAGATACGTACTCTTGCGTATTATGAGCGGAGGAACTGCATCCGGTATGAACAGACGTATGAAGAAATTTTTATTCCTGCTTTGGGGAAAAAGCAGCTGACTAAAGTAAACCGGTGCGTTGAGTATGAAGTATTTGAGTGAGGACAAACATGGAAAAGAAATCTAAGTGCAACCGGTGCCGGCATAATCCGCAGGGGGTGTGCCTGCTGACCGGAAAAGAAATTGGCGTGTGCTATGTGATAAACAAAATACGCACGGCACCCAAATGGTGCCCGTTGGATAAGAAAAAACTGGTAAAAAAATGAACGAAAAACACAGCCGGGGATATGCGCGTTTGTGGCGAGCGGAAGAATTGATTCGGCCGCTTTGGGATAATGCAACGCTCTATTGTACCTATCATAAACTGAAAACAATCGCCACCCGGCCGGAGTGGGTGGTTTCGGCGCCGCTGCGTAAATTGGCCAAGCGGATGAAAATGTCCGTGAACACGCTGCGCAAGGCCGTAGCGGAACTAGCCGAAATCGGGCTTTTGCGCGTGGAAACTGACGCGGGGGATGTGTCCCGCTTTGAAATTGTTTTTGGCGACGAGGAGCCCGATTTGAGCCGTTTAAGCCTGGGCGCCGTGCGCGCCGCGGATAAAACCCCGGCTATCCGGAAGGCTGCCAAACCCGAACCCGAAAGCGTGTTTGACCCCAAACCTGTATCAAATTTTGACACAGCACCCGTATCAAAAAATGACACGCAAGTGTGTCAAATTTTGACACAGAGCGTATCAAATTTTGACACAAATCCTGTATCAAAAAATGACACGCCATATATAAGAGAACAAGAAGTAACAGATAGCAAGAATAATAATACCCCCTTACTATTCCCCCAAGCCGATGTGATGGCTGATTTTAATGCTTTTTGGAAAGAATATCCAAACAAAAAAAGCAAACAGCGGGCCCTGAAGCGCTGGCGCAAAGGAAACTACCGGCTGATTGAGATTTTGCCGGTGCTCAAGCGGCAAAAACAGCTGCGCGATTGGGTGAAAGCCGACGGACAGTTTGTACCGCGGGCGGATGCCTACTTGAACCAGCGGCGCTGGGAAGACCCGTTGCCGGCCGGGGAAGAAGCCTTTGCGTTGGACTTTAAAAACCCAACCACCGAAAGGGAAAAAGTGCTTTTTAACTGGCTGGACGCCACTAACCCGGCTTTGCTTAAAAACGACAATCAAAAAATAAACGGCGTTTTTGAACCGGATCGGGTACAGTTTGAGCAAATCGTTCTAAAATGCGGCGGAAACCTGCAAAAAGCTTTTCTGGTGCTTCGCCATGGCTGGAAGAAGGGATGTTTTACCATGCGCGCTATCTGCGAAAGAACGGCCGCTTATTTGGACGAAATTAGGGAGGAAGGGAAATGACACCATACAAACGAAAGTTTGGAAGGGAAGAAAGCGATCCGGCGAAACCGGCACGGACTTGTCAATTTTGCGGTAAAGCTGGCCTGTGCAGTATGCCGGTGTTCCTGCATGTGAAAGCGGACGGGCCGGCACATGTGGTCTGCTATAAGACCATTTGCGTATATTGCGGAAAAATCCAACAAATAACCCGCATTACGCCTGACGGCACGGAAAAGAAAGAGTATGCTTTTTTTACCCTTCATTCCGCCACCCGCCGGGTGCTTACCGCGCTGCGGGATTTTTTCCTGCCCCGCGAAATGTACGAAACACCCGACGGAAAGGCAGATATCGCCTTGAAAGTGCGGCTGGTGCGGGCCCTGCTTTCCTTGCAGCTCCAGCGCCCGACAGAACGGAGTTTTTACAAGGACGAAGTGTATGACAAAGCCAAAGAAAAATTCTAATTTCCCCGCGCCGGTTTGCTTTTTGGACGGATTCCGCGTTCGCCACGGCGTTGCGTTGGACGCCTGCCGCGGCGTGTGGAGCGTGCGCTGTGAAGATAAAATTTGGACGCTTTGGGAAGATGATATTTTTTTCTCTGTTTCGGCGGCGGTGCGTGTTGCAAATTCGGCGTTAAATTAAAAATGTATTAAAAAATAAATATAATTTTTTTGTTGACTTTTTAAAAAATTTTCTCTATACTTGTTATATCTCTGCTAGCACTTTGTGCGATTGACTCAAATTTTGGTTCGCAAAATGACGCTTCGCCGAATTTAATCGGTTGGGGCGTTTTTTTATGGCAAAAAAGCCGGGCAAATCGCGTGATATGGCCGTTTTTGAGGAAATTGCACAGGAAGCCAAAGACCTGCTGCTAAAACCGGTTGCGCAGCCAAACAGACAGCTCTGTCTGTTTGAAGAATTTGCCGATGCCAATGCGGAACTTGAGCGCAAAAACCCAAAAAATAAAGACGGATTAACTTGGGCGCAAGAAGTGTTCGCTGGGCTCGTGGCCCGCGGATATTCCAAATTGGAATCCTACCGATTATCCCACCCCGCCTGTAAAACTGAAAATCTAAATACCGTTTATCCAAAAGCATCCCGCTTGGCAAAATTGGGCAAGGTGGAGGCAAGAATTGACGCTATCCGCAAACAGCTGGCTGAACGCGCTCTTATGTCCCCGACGGAGACGATGGAGCGCCTGACCGCTTTGGCCCGTGAAGGGGGCAAGGACAGCTTTGACGCGCTTGTGAAAATTGCCCAAATTCACGGGCTGTTTAAGCCGGAAAAGGAAATGGTGGCTATCGGGCCTAGTGTGATTGTGCAAACCGTGGACTACTCCAAAGTGGCCCAGTCCTCCAGTAACGCTGGTACGGACGAAAAACGGGAGGAAGAAAAATGACCTCCGTTATAATTCCAAACAATTGGAACCCTCGCCCGTACCAGCTGCCGGTGCTTGCCTATTTTGCAAACGGCGGAAAACGCGCCGTATTGGTGTGGCCGCGCCGCCACGGAAAGGATGATGTTTGCCTGCATTTGACGGCTATACAGCTCATGAAAAAGCCCGGAACCTATTGGCACATGCTCCCCCAATATGCGCAGGCACGAAAAGCTATTTGGGACGCGGTGGACGCGCACACGGGAATCCGACGCATTGATTGGGCTTTCCCCAAAGAAATCCGCTCCAGCACCAACGACACGGAAATGAAAATCGTTTTCAAAAACGGCTCCGTTTGGCAGCTGTGCGGAAGTGATAACTACGACTCTTTGGTAGGTTCCGGATGCGCCGGAATCGTGTTTAGCGAATACGCCCTTTGCAAGCCGGAAGCGTGGGGATATTTAAAGCCAATTTTAGATGAAAATGACGGATGGGTAGTATTCAATTCCACGGTACGCGGACAAAATCATTTTACCGAAATGGCACATTATGCAAAAACTAATCCCCAATGGCTGTGTTCTTATGTGCGCGCCAGCGAAGCCGGCGTTTTTAGCAAAGAACAATTAGACAAAATTAAAGCCGAATACGGTGCCCAATACGGACAGGAACAGGGCGAAGGGATGTTTTTGCAAGAGTACGAAAACGACGAAAACGCCTTTATCGCTACCTTCAATTCTGTGTTCGGGCAAGGGGCCGGACAGCGTATGAGAGAGAATCCTCAGCCGGCTGAAGTAGTCTGCCGCGTGGCGGGCATTGACTTGGCGCGGTTCGGCGGTGACAACAATGTGATTTTTGTGGCGGATCGCAGATCAGACGGCAGTTTGGTTGAAAGAGAAGTAGTTTCTTGGGGCGGTACGGACGCCGTATTTACCCAAGGAAAAATTGCCGAAGTATTAACGCGGGGCAAGGTGGACCAATGTGCTATGGACGGCGACGGTGTGGGCGGGCCGATTATAGACAATGTGCGCGCTTTGTGCGACGGTAAGCGCATCGTGTTTGAAGAATACCATAACACGCCGCTTACCGGCCCGTATGCCAACCGCACGACGCAGGGGTATTTTGAATTGGCGCGGGACGCGGAGGCCGGGAAAGTGTTTTTACGGGATGACCGCGTGATTAGTGAACTGGGGGCGCGGATGTATGAATTTAACAATAAGGGACAGCGCGTCTTGCAGCAGAAGAAAGAGTGGCGCAAAGAAAGCGGGAAATCACCCGATTTTGCAGACGCGGCCGTCATGGCCAGTATGATTGCGCCGCTTCCCAAAGATTTTTTGCGTTCGGGCGCAAAGGCCAGTTTTGCCCGGACGGAATACGATGTGATTTAGGAGGAACAACCCATGTGCGACCCTTTTACAGCAATTGGAGCATTAGCCGGACTTGGATTTGCCGCTAAAAGTTCTAGCGACCAAAGAAAAGCCGCCAGAGAAGCCGCTCAAATCCAGCAGGAAGCAGAAAACCGAAAGCAAGCTGCGCTGGAGAGAAAAGGACCTGACGCTATATCCAACACCGATACGGCGGCCGCGGACGCCGAGCGCAAGAGAAGAACGGCGGTTATGAACCGAAGCTCCGTGTTGACCAGCCGGAAAGGGGCTCTTGGTTTGCCCAGAACGGCCGGTACCTCGCTTACCGGAACGGCCACGCGGACCACAATGGGGTAACTTATGCAAAAAGCAGAAGCTCAGCGTATTTTTAACGATTTAAAAAATGACCGGGATTTGTGGATATCAACCTGGAAGGAAATAGGTCGCTATCTCGCGCCAAGTGCCGGAAGTTTTGACGATGACGCCATTTCTAAACGGGGAAGAAAAATTGACCACAAAGTACTACTTGATTCTTCGCCCTTAATGGCCGTGGAAATCCTGTGCGCCGGAATGGTAAGCGGGCTGACCAGCCCCTCTAGACCTTGGTTTGAACTTACCTTGGATGACCAAAAAGACCACTCCAACACCGTAAAACGCTGGCTTTATGACGTAAAACAGACCATAGAAAATGTGTTTGCCAAGTCAAATGTATATGGCACACTGCACCATTTTTATCAGGAAATTGCCGTATTCGGAACGGCCGCCTTTTTGCTGGAAGAAAACTACGATACCGTGGTTCACGCCCGCGCAATGACCATCGGCGAATTTATGCTTGGGGAAAACGATTTCGGACGGGTTGACCGCTTTGCCCGTGAATTCTATATGACCACCTGGCAAATGGTGCAACAGTTTGGGTTGGACAATGTACCGATGGCTGTGAAACAGCAGTTTAAGAACAAACAATTTACTTCCACGCACAAAATCTGCCACTTAATCACACCCAATACGGACAGAAAACCGGGGCAGGACGGAAACAAAAATATGCCGTGGGTGTCCGTGTATTTTATGGACGGACAAAACGGTTTTCTGCGGGAAAGCGGATACGAGGATTTCCCGGTAATTGCCGCAAGATGGGAATTAAACCGCGTCAGCGATGTATATGGGCACGCACCGGGCTGGACGACGCTTGGCGATGTGAAAATGCTTCAAAAATTGCAAAAGACTATGCTCGTGGCTTTGGATAAAGCCACAAATCCACCCGTGCAAGTTTCGGCTGGCGTACAAGGGGAAATTAATTTGCTTCCCGGCGGAATTACACGCTACAACTCCAATACGGACGCGGGCGTAAAGCCCGTATTCCAGGCAAATACGGATTTGAAATCGCTCTCGTATATCATTGAGCAAACCAAAGCGCAGATTTCAAAACAGTTTTTTGCCGATATGTTTCTGATGATATCCAATGTGGACGCCGGAAAAATGACCGCTACCGAAGTGGCCGAACGCACGCAAGAAAAAATGATGATGCTTGGCCCGGTTTTGGAGCGGCTGAAAAACGAACTCTTAGACCCATTAATTGAACGCACATTTAATATCTGCCTGCGTGCGGGTATACTTCCTCAGCCGCCGGAAGAAATACAGGGACGGGAATTGCATGTTTCGTACATATCTATGATTGCCCAGGCGCAAAAAGCCGCCGCGCTAAATACCATTAGGCAAGGGTTCTCTTTTGCGGAGGAACTGGCAAACGCAAACCCGTCCGTTATGGATAACTTGGATTTTGACGGAGCGCTGCGCGAGGGTCTGGCGGCTATCGGGGCCACGCCCAAAATGATACGGGCGGAAGAAGAGGTGCAAAATACGCGGCAGAACCGCGCAAAAGCCCAACAGGCGGCTCAGCAGCAGGCGCAGTTGGCGCAAGCGCTGCAAAGCGCCAAAACATTGGCGGACACGCCGTTAAATACGGGAAGCGCATTAGATGCGGTAGCCAAAGCCCAAGGAGTAGAAACCAATGCCTAGCAAAGAAGAATTTTTGGCAGAGCGTCAAAAAGACTTGCAAAAGCGCGCGATAAACGATTGGCGTCAGGTGCTTAGCACCCCGGCTGGACGCCGATGTATTCTGAAACTGCTGCAAGTGTGCGGATATAGAACACACCCCTTCGTACCGGGGGACCCACATGCAACCTCTTTTAATTGCGGCAAACTGGCTGTTGCTTTTTTGATTGAGCAAACCATAAAAGAGATGGACGCCGAGGTGTTTTTGCAAATGGAAAAAGAATATGTCGCGGAAATCAAACAACACGCGCTGGAAGCTGAAAAACTGGAGGAATACTTATGAAAAGAAAATTTTTACACATGACTTTGTTGCCGGAGAACAGCCAAACTGATACCGGAAGTTCGGGGACTGATCCGACCGTGCAACAGGCCGCGCAAACGGCAGAAACAACCTCAGCGACTGCCGCACAACAGACGCCGGCTTCCGCTGAACCCAACCCGACGGACGCAAATCCGAGCCAAAATCCGCAAGCGAAAGCGGGCGATGACAATCCGCCGGCAAATCCAAATACAAAAACCACTTTACTTGGGGAAGCCGTAAACGCCGCCAAACAAAAAAACGGCGAGGACGGCAACGCCAACAAAAAACCGGACGGCGGACAACCCGGCGACGGACAAAAACAGGACGACCCTTACGGAGATTTAAAATTGCCGGAAGGGGCGGCGTTGGATGAAACGCAAGCGGGCAATTATAAAAAATTAGCCCAAGAAATTGGCCTTACCCCCCAGCATGCACAACAATTGCTGGACTTTGAGGCCAAACGCTTAACCGAACAGGCCGCTCAAAGCGCAGCGGTTTGGAAACAGCAAACGCAGGAAAAATACGGCGATAAACTTCCCACCGTGATGGCGACGGCCGCGCGGGCGGTAGATAAGTTTGGCGGCGATGAGCTGCGTGTTTTGCTGGACCAAACGGGGCTGGGAAACCATCCTGTGCTGGTGGAAGCGTTTTCTAAAGCGGGGGCGCTCTTAAAAGAAGATGTAAGTGTGCCCTCTAACGGATCTGCTTCAGGCGATAAGACTTTTACCGAAGCCCTCTACGGCAGCCGTTCAAAATAATGAGGAACTAAAATATGGCAATTATTGCTGACAAGTATTACAACTTAGCCGACTACGCCAAACAGTTTGACCCGTCCGGTATGGAACTGGCGATTGCCGAAGTATTAACCCAGCAAAACGACATCATCCAAGATATGTTGGTGGTGGAGTCCAACCTGGACAACGGGCATGAGTTTGCGGTACGCACCGGTATCCCCGAAGGCGCCTTTCGCAGAGCGTATAAGGGAATTGCTCCTGCCAAAGCCACCACCAAAGTGGTAGTGGAACGCTTTGGAATCCTGGGTGCCAATTCGGTGGTGGATAAAATCATCGCTGAAAAAGGCGGCAATGTGGACGCCGTCCGCTCGGGACAGAGCAGAGCCATCATTAGCGGCATGTCTAACACGATGGCGAGACAGCTGTTTCACGGAAAAAAAGGCGACAAAGACGCTTTTGTGGGATTGGCTGAACGCTATGGCGCTCTTTCCGGCGCGGAAGTGTCCAGAAACATAATTTCCGCCGGCGGTTCTACGAGTGGGAAGAATACTTCCATTTACCTGATTGTGTGGGATACGGATAAAATATACACTTTCTTCCCAAAAGGAACGAAAGCCGGTATTCAACGCATTGATTATGGTTTAGTAGATCATGTTGATACGGATGGCTCTGAGTATCCGGCCTACAAAGAACACTTTGAGTGGAAATTGGGGCTTGCCGTGCAGGACTGGCGCTACGGCGCGCGTCTGTGCAACATTGATGTAACCAATCCGCCGGAAGACATCATTGAAAAAATGTGCGAACTGGAAGAACGCGTGCAGAACCTGAACCTGGGCAAGCCGGTTTGGTATATGAACCGCACGGCCAAAGCCATTGTCCGCAAGGCAGCCAGCGGCAAACAGAATGTGCATTATACGCCGGATCAGGTAACGGCGCGTCCGATCATGTCGTTTAACGAAGTCCCCGTGCATACCTGCGAGGCCATTGAGGACACGGAAGATGTGGTGAAATAGGAGCGTATCATGAGAGACCAAACCTTATTTTTATCGGAAAACCAAGAAGTAAAGTCTTCGGCCGCCAGCCAAAACATGCTGGATGTGAGAGGCGATTTGTGGCATGGCCTGTTTGCGGTAGCCCAAGTGAGAAAGGCGTTTGCGGGTGCAACTTCCGTAACGGTTGCATTGGAAACCGCAGGCAATAGCGATTTTTCGGATAAGAAAACCCTGTTTTCGCTGAAATATGCGCTGGCAGAATTGACCGAGGGGAAAACCCTGTGCAAAGTCTGCGTACCGTTGGGCGTCAAAAAATATCTGCGCGGGTATTACACCGTGGAAGGGTCCGGCACGGCCGGAACGCTGGACTTCTGCCTGATGGACAATCCGGGAAGCAACCTGTAAACAACTAAAAAATCCGGGAGGGTCTTTCTCCCCCTCCCGGATTTCAAGGGGAAATATGGCAAATTCTATTTCAAAAACGGACCTTATCAATATGGCGCTGGCCAGCTTGGGACAGGATACCATAAGCAGCTCTGAAGAGGAAACCGCTCCTGCTCGGACGGCAAGCTTGTTCTACGATGTAGTGCGAAGAAATCTGCTGCGCGCGCACGATTGGAGTTTTGCCCTGCGATGGAAAAAATTGGCAAAAAGCACGGAGATTTCCCCCTTCGTGGAACTTCCGCATGTGTTCGCTCGCCCGGCTGATTGCCTGTTTTTGAAAAAAATCGTCTATGACGAAATTCCGCAGAAGAACAACCTGCCTTACCGGTTGTTTGTGTCTGAAAAAAATGAAAATTTGGTGGCTTGCCCTTATGAGGAAGCAAGCGCCTGCTATATAAAAGACGAAGCCAATGAAAGCGTGTTTGACCCAGCTTTTGTGGCCTGTTTTGCGCTGTTGCTGGCCGCTGAATTAGCCATCCCCATAACGGGCGACAGCAATATGGCAACGCTGATGTATCAAAAATACCAGGCCAAGTTGGAAGAAGCGCGCCTGAGCAATAAAGTGGAACAGTTTGAAAAGCCGGAACAAACAAGCGTATTTGTGGAGGTACGATAATGGCGCTTCATCTCTTACAGCCAACGCTAAACGGAGGAGAAGCCGCTCCTGGGCTTTGGCACAGAATAGATTTAGCCAAATTCTCTACCTGGGTGCGGCAAGCCGTAAACCTGTTTGTTCGCCCACAGGGAGGATTATCTAACCGCCCCGGAACAATTATGCTTGCGCAAACAAAAACGCTGGGGAAAAAAGTGCGGCTGCTCCCCTTTGTGTTTAGCAAAACGCAGGCCTATGCTTTAGAAGTGGGAGAAGGATATATCCGGTTTTTTACCTCTAGCGGACAGTTGCTGGATGAAAAAGGACTGGTTTATGAAACAATAACAGATTTAGAAGAAGCGGAACTGAAGGATTTGTATTATTGCCAAACGGCCGATGTGATGTATTTCGCCAGAAACGGCAGCCGGCCCAAACAGCTGGAGCGATACGGACATACGGATTGGAAATTTTTGGATTACCTGTATTTGTATGGCCCGCTAAAACTGCAAAATTCCAACGAAAAAATGAAAATTGCCGCCTGTTTTTCCGAGACCGACAAAAAATTCTATTTGACCTGCGCGAACGATTTATTTAAAAAAGGCGATATCGGGGCGTGGTGGAAAGTAAAACACACTTTAAAATCGGTTCATTATCAGGCGGATGCCGCCCCTCAAAGCAATATCACGGCGGAACCTATGCTGGTTACGGGAGAAGTAACGCTTCACACCTCAGGCACTTGGAAAGGGCAAGTGAAATTAGAATACACCAATGATCCGCAGGATGAAAACTCCTGGAGAACTCTTCGGGAGATAAGCAGTTTAAGCGACTATAACGCCAACGATATTATAAGCATTCCGGCAGGAATGTGGTGGGTGCGGATCGTAACCGATATAAGCGACGGAAGATGTTACTTTACACTGGATTGCAACGAACAGGAAGTAGCCGTATTTTACAAACTGACGGAATATCTTTCCCCCATGAAAGTGTCCGTGGATTTGATAAACGATACAAAAGATTTGGAATCCTATTTTTCGGCCGGGCGCGAATACAAATCCTGTATTCCTTTAATGACTTCAGCTGTGGCGCCATCAGGAAATTTTACCAGTCTGAACACGGACGCCTGGCACGCATTGGACGGACAACTGGATACTTACGCCGAAGTGCCTAAAAACGGAAATCTCACTTTTTCTTACGATTTCTCCGATTCTGGCGTAGTCATTAATTCTATTTCCATTTTGGGATATGGAATTGATGCGGAATTTTCTAATACGGCTTCCGGAGAGGATGCCCAGCTGCTTACTTACAATGATTCAAAACAAATTAATATCCGAAGCGAAGAACGCGGCGAAGAAGTAAGTTTTGAAGCAGACGGAGAATTGCGGACAAATACCTGGCGGGTTTTGCATGTAGCGCCGGTATCAGCAAATAAAATTACGCTGTCTATTAATAACTCTTTGGCAAAAGACAAATACTTGGTTTCCTTTGTGGTGCGTGGCTATGACTATAAAGCGGGGACGGAATTAACCATTGATGCTACGGCGCAGTGGAGCGAAGGGGCGTGGAGTCTTAAAAATGGTTGGCCTTCCTGTGTCGCGCAGCATGGCGGCCGTTTGGTATGGGGACAAGAAGACAGCGCCCAGGGAACGCAAATAGGAGACAACCATTCGTTTGCCACTTCCTCCCCGCTGGAAGACAGCGACGGAATTTCCACCACTTTGCGAGATGACGGAGTAAACGCCGTAAACGCGCTTGTTTCTATGAAAAGTCTGTTGGCGTTTACAGCCGGAGGCGTGTTTGCTTCCAACGCAGCCGTAATGACGCCGACAGACGCCGGTATGCCCAAACAATCCGGGATTGGCGGCTCCAGCGTGAGGCCCGTTGTAATTGGAACACGCGTGCTGTATGCCCTGCCAAAATCCGGCAAGTTGTATGATAGCGCTTATGACTATTCTACCGACGCATTTGACGGCGGAGACCTGTGCTTGATTGCCGAACATTTGTTTGAAAACGAACAAATAGTAGATATGTGCTACCAGCAAGAGCCGTATGGACTTTTGTGGGTGGTGCTGGCTAGCGGGAAATTGCTGTGTTTAACCTATGTGGCCGCGGAACAGGTGTGCGCGTGGACACAAATGCAAACTGACGGATTGGTGGAAAGCGTATGCTGCATACCCGGCGATAAGCGCGATGAGCTGTTTTTGGTAGTAAACCGAGGCGGCGTTCGTTTCGTGGAAAAAATGGCCGCCCGACTGGAAAGCAAAGACCCGAAAGAACAATTTTTTGTGGATTGCGGACGCTCCTACCGGGGAGAACCGGCAAATGTAATATCGGGGCTTGAGTATCTGGAAGGCAAAGAAGTGGCGGTATTGGCTGATGGACAGGTACTTCCGCATAAAATCGTTGAAAAAGGCAAAATTTCGCTTCCGTTTGCGGCGTCTGTCGTTCATGTGGGACTTCCTTATAAAGCGCGTTTGCGCACGCTTTCGGGCGATTTGAATACATCTTCCGGAAGCGTGTTGGCAAAAAAGAAAAGATATATAGGCGCGCTGATCAGCTTTGTGGACAGCCGCGGAGCTATGGTTGGAACCAAAGATGGACGCCTTGAAAAATGGCTGCCTGAAAAACCTATAAGTTTTAACAGCGCAAAAGGATTGATTACCGAAGACAAAAAATTTACTTTTGCGGCCGATTACGAGAATATGCCTTCCATCATTGTGGAACAACGAGACCCGTTGCCTTTGACTGTAACGGCCGTGATGCCTTTTGTTCAGGTGGGGAATCTATGATTTGTATAAAAAAAGCAACCATGCAAGATGCTCTCTTTGTATCTAAAAACCTGCGCGATACGGATAAAAGGGAATTAAAAAGAGCCGGTCAATACGACTATGAACAGGCCGTACTGGAAAGTGTTCGCGTAAGCCCATTTGCTTTCGCCGCTCTGTCCGGCAGAGTGCCATTGTGTGTTTTTGGAATGGTTCCTGACGGAGTCCTTTCCCCAGGCGCGCGGGTTTGGATGTTGGGAACCCAGGCAATTAATGAAAATAAAAAAGAATTTCTGAAAACTTGCCGATCCGTCGTTAACGGTATGTTGGATATTTACCCTGTGCTGTATAACCTGGTGGATGCCAACTACCCCCAAGCGATTAGGTTGCTTAATTTTCTGGACGCCTCTTTTGGTAAAAAAATTACCCTGGATACGGGCGCGCCGTTTTTATTTTTTGAAATTAGGAGAACAAACCATGTGTACCGCCAATAATGCTTCCGCCGCCAACACCGGAGCTGCGGCTAGCAGCTCTTTTTGGAAAAACCCTTCTTTTTGGAAAAGCGCGGGCAGCGGGCTGGCCGTAGGCGCAGGGATTATGGGAGCTGCGGGACAATATATTGCTGGGAATGCCCAACGCGACAGCTATTATGCGCAAGCGGCCGCGCTGGAATCACAGGCGGCGCTTAGCCAACAAGCTGCCAACAGACAGGTTAAGTACGATTTGCAAAATGCCG
>CALUZQ010000001.1 GCA_944325225.1 uncultured Elusimicrobiales bacterium | reverse complement strand
TTTTTGAAAAAAACCACGCTCCCCAAAAACCGGACTGCCAGCTGGGTTCGGTCCGGCTCACGCAGGAAAAACTCTATCAAGGAGAACCCCTCTTCCTGCAAACCCGGCCGCCGCAGCAGGGCCCCCTGCCAAACGCACTGGCCAAAATGGCCGCGTGTCCGCACGCTTTGCAAGAAATGGCTTTGGTCAGCAACGGGCTGATGACCGGCTGCGATAAAATTTCCGCCGCACATTTACGCCAAACCTCGCTGTCTGGGGTGCAAAAAGGAGCGGGCGTTTTTGTTTTAAGCGAGGCCGAAAAAAAGGCCCTAACGCTGACGACGCATGAACAGCAAAAATTAAAACCTTTCTTTAAAAATTCCGATATTTTCCCTTATGCCGTGGCAACGCGTCCTTCCGGGTGGCTGATTGATTTCTTCTATCCTAACGACCGGGAGCTGGATTTTTCCCTATACCCGCATTTGCGGGCCCATTTGGCGCGTTTTGCACCGCTGCTGCTGGCCCGCAAACAAAACAATAACGGAATTGATAAACTGTTAGCGCGCGGCGTTTATTGGTTCGGCTCCGTCCGGCGCAGAATGAATTTTGAAGCTGATAAAATTGCCGTACCCCAACGCGCAAAGCGCAACACCTTCGGCTTTGCACCCGGGCCGTGGTATGCCAGCTCGGATGTCTATTTTATTTCCCGGCCCCAACACGGCCTTTCGCTGTGGTATTTGCTGGGCTTATTTAACTCGGCCCCTTACTTTGCCTGGCTGTTCTACCAAGGCAAACGCAAAGGCCGGCTGCTAGAGCTTTATTCCGCCCCCTTAAACGCCCTGCCGGTGCCGCTTCCGAAACCCCAAATGCAACGACAAGTGGAAACATTGGCGCAAGAAATGTACCGGCTTAAAAGCCAAAATCCACAAGCCGATATTTCCGCCCTGCAGGCCCGGGCGGACGAATTGGTCGGACAAATCTTCCAATTTACCCCGGCCGAACAGCAAACCGTGCAGGATTTTTCATACCTTTCTGCCCGGACCGGCACGAAAAATAACCTTTATTAAAATAATATTATTGCGATACCCCGTCCTTTTATTGTATGCTTTGAGAAGAAGTAACTTCAGGAGGGGAAAATTATGAAAGCATTTATGACTTATTATTGGGATGTGCTTAGACATCATTATGTGGATTTTAAAGGGCGCGCTTCCCGTAAACAGTTTTGGCTGTATGTGTTGTTCTTTCTTATTGTTTTCTTGATTTTAAGCATCATTTTAAGCTTTTTTGGCGATCTGGGAAACATCCTTTATTCCTTGGCCACGCTGGCGGTTATTCTTCCTTCCTTGGGAATGGCCGTACGCCGGCTGCACGATTTTAACCTCTCCGGCTGGTGGATATTAATCGGCTTGGTGCCGTTTATCGGCCCGTTGATTCTGCTGGTATTCTTTGTATTGCCGGGCACCGAAGGGGAAAACCGCTTCGGCAACTAATTTTCCGTGCCGCCCCTTTTAGTTAAGGGGCGGCCTTTTTTTGCCTGCAGCTTACTATGAAAAAATCCCGCATTATCTTATACGCCGTTTTACTGGCGGTAGTTTCGTTTGGCGCTTATGCGGCGTTTATGTTCGTATATACGGAATGGAAATTCCTGCCGGTGGAACTCTTGCAGGAGCCCAATCCGGCGGCGCCTCATTCCGAGTGGAAAGCCACGGACGACTTGTTGTATATCCATAAAGTCAACACACCCCGCCGCGCCGAAAACAAAGACGACGCTTACGACGGATATGAAGTGGATATTCTGCCTAATAAGCAGGGAAACCTCGTTATCGCACACGACCTGGACGAAATTGAGGACGGCATTAAATTGGCCGACATTTTCGCCGCTATAGACAATCCCGCCGAAAAAAGTTACTGGCTGGATTTAAAAACCAATCTGACCGAATCGCAGCTGGATCAAATTCTTTTAACCGCCAAGGCGTTCAATATCCCGGAAGAGCATTTACTGTTGGAAACCGTCCCCGGCCCCACCGCCCAACTGATTAAAAAGCGCGGCTTAGGGCTTTTGTTACAACTGCCGGACGATTTTGATAAAGACGACGGAGACCCCCAAAAACGCAAAGAAATCAATGAAAGAACACTCCAACAATGGCAGGAATACAAACCGGCGGCCGTATCCACCAGTTTTGGGAAATATCCCTATCTGCGCGCCTATTTCCCCAATATGCCCAAAGCCGTTTACTATTCTTCCACCGTGCGGCCCAGCTTAAAAAAACCGTTTATGGTGGACCATATGCAAGAAGATCCTTCCGTTAAAATTTTTATGTTAGACGAATATACCTGGTAATCCAAAGGAGCAATATATGAACCCTAATTTCACCCGTCAACAGGCCCTTTCCCTATTGAAAAAATACAATAAAGAGCCGTTCCATCTTTTACACGCCCTTACGGTGGAAGCCGTTATGCGCTGGTATGCCGAGCAACTGGGCTACGCCCAAGAAGCCGACTTTTGGGGGCTCTGCGGGCTTCTGCACGATGTGGACTTTGAACAATTCCCGCAAGCCCACTGCCAAAAAGCGCCCGAACTGCTGGCGGAAATCAATGCCAGCCCCGACTTTGTACACGCCGTATGCTGCCACGGCTACGGCTTGGTAACCGATGTCAAACCCGAACACGAAATGGAAAAGGTCTTGTTCGCGGCCGACGAACTGACCGGGCTCATCGGCGCGGCGGCGCGAATGCGGCCTTCCAAAAGCGTGAGCGATATGGAAGTAGCCAGCTTAAAAAAGAAATTTAAAGATAAAAAATTTGCCGCCGGCTGTTCGCGTGAAGTAATCAGCCAGGGAGCTGAAATGCTGGGCTGGCCGCTGGAAACTTTGTTTGAAAAAACCATAGAAGCCATGCGCGCGTCGGAAAAATCCGTGCAGGAAGAAGCCGCCGCCTTGGCGTAATCAGTCAGACGGAATATTTCGCTCTTGTAAAACGCCCCGCGAAGAACCGCGGGGCGTTTGTTTACAAAAGTTACCACTTCATTTCTTTTTCCAGCGCAGCAAAAAATTCACCTGCTTTTTGCGGAAAATACAAATCCGTTACCGAATCGGTAAACGCGGAAGGGAGGGGATTGACTTCTATAATTTTGGCCCCAAACTGCTTGGCAGTAAGCGGCAGACTGCAGGCCGGCATTACTTGCCCGGCGGTACCTACAACAATCATCACATCGGCATTTTGAGCCATTTCCAAGGATTTCTCATACGCCAGCGGGGGGATTCCCTCTCCATAAAAAACAAAATCCGGCTTTAATACGGCGCCGCAAAAACAAAGCGGAGGTTCTTCTTCCAAATTTACATCTTCCAACTTGTATTTGCGGGCACACTGTACGCACGAAAGCGTATGAATGGTGCCGTGAAATTCCTGCACATTTTTGGATCCGGCCCGCTGATGAAGCCCGTCTATATTCTGCGTAATCACGCCTTTGACAAAACCCTTTTGCTCCAGCTTGGCGATTACTTGGTGGGCCTTGTTGGGGGAGGCCTCGTCCATATCGGTAAAAAAGATTTTCTTCATTTCCCGCCAGGACTCGGCTGGATTTCGCTGAAAAAAATTAATTTCTATGTATTTGGGGTCGTACTGGTTCCACAGCCCGCCCTGGCCGGTAAACGGCGCGATGCCGCTTTCCACACTTACGCCCGCACCGGTAAACACCACGCCGTAAGAGGCGTGCTTAATAAGAGCTGCCGCTTGTTTAATAGATTGGTTCATAGGGGTATTGTATAATATTCTAGTCTAAAATTTTGCTTGCTCCGTGCGGCTGGCTTTGTTACAGTAAATATCGGGAGAATCCTATGCCAGAAAAAGAACACACCGTTAAACATTATCTCTACAATATCTTGCAATTTAACAACCGCAGCAAAGTTACTACTGGCTTAAACGCGCTGATTATTACGCTGATTCTTTTAAGCGTGCCCGTAGATGTATTGGAAAGCGTGAAAGATGTCAGTCCGTCGGTCAAACGAATCATCTATCATGTAGATTTGGTCATGAGTTTGATCTTCGCGCTGGAATATGCCCTGCGGCTGATTACCTGCACCGAGGATCCGCGTTTTAAACGCCCGATTGTCGGACGGCTGAAATATATGTGCACCCCGCTCATGCTGATTGATTTATTTGCCATCTCGCCGTTCTTTATTTTAGGGACCGGCATGGTGCGTATGCTGCGCGTATTCCGAATTTTAATGCTGATGCGCTACACCAACGCCATTCAGTTGGTCAATACGGTAGTAAGCGAAAAGAAAAGCGAATTGGGCATTTGCGGGGCATTTTTGCTGATGCTGTGGGTGTGGAGTTCGTTTATGATTTTTCGGGTGGAACATGCCGCCCAGCCGGAAGTGTTCCGCAATATGTTGGACGCTATGTGGTGGTCCGCCGAAACTTTTACCACGCTGGGCTACGGAGACATTGTTCCCATTACTATTTTCGGACGGATTATCACCGTCATTACAGTAGCCATGGGGTTGGTGTTATTCGCTATTACCACGGCGGTATTGACGGCGGGAATTGTGCAGGAAATCCAAAAATTTGAACGCAAGAAACAGCCGCCGCCGCAAGTGTAAACTTATGCCAACTTTTGTCCAAACAAAAACCGCCCGCACTTTTTACCGTGCGGGCGGTTTTATAAAATGGGCTTAGAACAAAAATCCAATCATCAGCGACACAGCGGCAGAATCCGGCACGCTGGTACCGTCAACATCGGTGGTACCGTCACTGACAGCGCCGGCTAACTCAATATGAAAGTGCATCATATTCAGCCCCAGCCCAGCCGTATAGTAAGGAGCCACGGCAGAACTGGCCAGATTTTTGTTATATCCCAGCCGCAGCGGGATATTAAACGAAGGGCGGTTTAACAGATTAATTTCCATACCCACCGCCAGCTGACGGGATTGCACGCCGTCTAGCAAAGTATCGTTTTCCGTTAAATCCAAATCGGCGGCCAGCGTCATAAACGAGAACGGATTTACCGCCGCACCCATACGCACCTGCGGGCGGAGCTGGTATTTGCCCGTATTCCAATGGGCGATAATGGCCGGATCTAAATCGGCGGGAGCGGCCGGGCGGTCAAATTTCGGGCCGTTGATGTTGCGAACCGTCAGCCCCAGCTGCGGGTTGAGCAAAATGTCGCGGTCCAACACGCGGGAAAGATTCAACTGGGCTCCC
Source organism: uncultured Elusimicrobiales bacterium (assembly GCA_944325225.1). GTDB lineage: Bacteria > Elusimicrobiota > Elusimicrobia > Elusimicrobiales > Elusimicrobiaceae > Avelusimicrobium. The sequence goes on along the minus strand of CALUZQ010000001.1, from coordinate 106,817 downwards.
AAATCAATACCCAAGTTCACGCTGTTTTTCTTATTATCGTAGGCCTTTTCAAAAATATCTGAAATATCTTGATTGTCGCTCAAAATCATCACGCCGCTCTGCGCGGTATAGCCGTCAATCACTTTTAAGTTGGCCCCCAGTTTAAGCCCTGGGATTACCTGCGCACCATACCCCAAGGACACTTCGGCAAAAGTGGCCGCATCGGCCATAGCAAGCGTTTGGTTTTGGGCATACGAACCCGAGGCAGACGCCGCTTGATTAATGATATTTGCCGCACCGCCCATGCTGGACACGGCCGTCTGCACCGCTTCGGCAATTTGCTGGGCGCTGCCGCCTGCCGCCGCCGCGGCATTGATAAAGGCGTTGGCTAATTCCTGGCTGTTTGCATATCCGCCGCCTAACAGTTGGTTTAAGGAATCAAACACCCCGTTTTGGTTAATGGCCTGGGCCAACGCATCAGCCGACGACTGGTTGCTCCCGGCGGAACCGGTAGATCCCAGCTCAAGCCCGGTCCCGGTACCGGACAAACCGATATTTTTCGTATCCACCACCGGCAAAATGGACATACTGCCCAGCGCCCGGGCGGTAACGGCGAAATTCTTCATTTTGAATCCGATTCCGGCGTCCGCGTCCACCAGCGCCCCCATATCTTTGCCGACCAATTTGGAAATATCGTCCAACCCTTCAAAGATTGTGCTTAAATTTTCCGCACTGACGGTCTGCCGGTTGTCTATGGCTGAAGCCAAATTTTTATACCGGTCCGCCATATCCGTCAAATCACTCACGCTTTCCAGCACATTTTCCGTCGCCTGGAACGAAGCCCCGGCGTTGATGGCAAACCCGCTGTCGTTTAATTCGTTTTCATCTTGAGCCAGCCCGGCCGGGTTCCAGTACTGGGCATCTACGCCGTAGGCCGTAGCCACGCCGGCGCCGCCCATACCCATCGCGCGCGTACCCACCAGCTGCCAAGATTGTGCGTCCGCCTGAAATGCGGCCAAAAACGCTGCAAGACATAACGCCATTGCAACAACTTGTTTCTTCATGTATTCTCCCTAAAATAAAATTTCTTTTTATTTTGCCAAATATCCTACTCTTTGTCAATCTGAAAAAGTGATAAAAAAACCCCGCCTTAAAAGCGGGGTTTTTCCGGTTGGATTCTCTTAAATACTTACCAACCCGCGGGAAAACACATAAATAGCCGCCAAGCCAAACAACACCAACAGCGCCGCCACGGCTTTTTCACCCGCACTGAACAGCGCTTTTCCGTCCTTTTGCTGCCGGCGCGCCCAAATAAAAACCGGTATCCCCGCCGCCAGAAAAATAACTGCCAAAAACAAGTATTTAAGCCCCGCCGCATAGACCAGCCAGCCGCCATATACCGTGCCCATCACAGAAGTAAACAACGCCGCTGCCCGCCCCGTAGAGGAGATTTTGGCAAATTCGCCGTCCTCGGTCATTTTCCACAAATAGGCCGTACTGGCAATATACGCCGGCAATACCATAACCCCCGTAATAGAAAGCATGGTATTCCAGGCGTTATTGGAAAAATACACCATAAAAATAGCCAGCTGCATAATGCTGCTCGTTATCCACAGCGATACGGCCGGCGCACCGTTCTTATTTTGCCAAGCAAACTGCTTGGGAAAAGTCCCGTTTTCAGCCGCTGCGGCGGGGATTTCCGCCGCAATCATCGTCCAGGCCAGCCAGGACGAAAGCACCGCAATCAAAAGCCCGATATTCATTACCCACGCACCCCACGGCCCCACCACTTTTTCCAACACGCCGGCCGTAGAGGGGTTGGCAACCGCGGCTATTTCTTCTTGCGTTAAGAAGCCAAACGGCAGCACCGAAAGCCCAATATAGAGGACCAAACAGCCCAAAAATCCCAGAAAAGTCGCCTTACTGACCGCCGCCTGGCTTTTGGCCCGGCCCGACAGTACCACCGCGCCTTCTATACCAATAAACGCCCACAAGGTTACCAACATCGTACTCTTTAACTGCGTGGGCAACAACCCCAGCGATTTGCCGCCCTCGGCCATATGGCCCCAAAAGTTGAAATCAAACCTATCCATATGAAAACTGAACAACAGGATAAGAATAAACAACAAAATGGGCACCAATTTGCCGACTGTACCAATGATATTTAAAACCGCCGCCTGTTTTACTCCGCGCAGCACAACGAAGTTAAATACCCAAATCAGCACCGAACCGCACACAATGGACAGCAAATTATTTCCGCCCGCAAAATACGGGGGGAAAAAGTAATTTAACGCGTCCATCGTAATAACGGCAAAGCCCACATTGCCGAAGATCTGGCACAGCCAATATCCCCAGCCGATGGTAAACCCTACATACGGGCCGAATCCCTCCCGTGCATACATATAGATACCGGAAGTCAAATCCGGCTTTACACGCGAAAGAATGCTAAAGGTATTGGCAATAAAATACATACCAATCCCGGTAACCACCCACGCCAAAAGCACGGCTCCCGCGCTGGCGCCGGCCGCCATGTTTTGGGGGAGGGAAAACACCCCGCCCCCAACCATGGAACTGATAACTATGCTCGCTAATCCAATTACACCCAGCTTGGAAGCGGTATTATTTTTATCTCCCATAGTTCCCCCGAACAGTTTCCTGGCTTACGCTTAATCCAACGCCTTTTTATGCGGCACCGCAATTGGAGCAAATTTAAAGTTCAAAAACCCCATAACGGTCAAGCAATACGCAAACGGCTGCGTGATGTTGATGTAATTGTGCCAGATTTGAAATTCACTGTGTTTTTCCACCCCGCGGATTTCCAATTCGTGATTTAAGGACTTGTTGAGCCACATATGCGCGTGTCCGGAAGCGATCTCATCATCAATGGGCGTATCAAAATACTCCACATATTCCGCCGCCCAGCCGCCGATCAAGTTGCCTTTTTTATCTTTGCCCCAGCATACGCCCACACCGGTTGCAATGGCTTTATGATCTTCAATGCGCGCCCCGTTGCCGGCCATGATTACCTCCAGCACCGCGCCGTGGGTAAATTGATCCGCTACCGCGTCCACCGGATAAATGTTTTGATACAAATCTTTCGGCAGTACCGAGGTATAAGGTATCACATTGAAGTCCTGAATTTTGGCCTGCTGCAAGGCAGAATCATAACAGAAAGTTTCAAACGGCTGCGGCGGAATCCCGTCGGCGGCCTGCCCGGCGCCCCCCGAAATAAAAGCCAGCGTAGGATATCTGGTTCCCAACATCAATTCTTTTTCCATAAGTTATTTCTCCTTCCTTTTTATTACCCCGCTACAACATCACGGTTGTACGCAACCCGACCACAGTGGTTACCCCCTGGTCCGGGTTGAAACCGGCCTTCGGATATATTTGTAAATCCGGAGTAACCGTTACAAATTTTCCAATGCCCCACACCCACTGCAATTCCACGACGGTTTCGCTGGCGCGCAGCTGGGGGGGATATCCCAATCCCGCTTCACTAAGCCGGTTATACGCGGCGCCCAGCGTAAGGGCGTCCTGCGGATTGCGGTCCAGCGGATTTATCCACGACACGCCCAATACATACGAATTTTTAATGGGCACGGCTCCGCCCGCGGAACCGTTTGCGCGGCCAAATACCGCCCATTTTTCGCCGATATTTTGCTGGGCATTTACCGACCAGCCGTTTACATTTTCGTCCTGTTCTGCCACCGCCGGCTGATAATAATACAGCACACTGTACTGCCCGGAGCCCAGTTTAAAAGAAGGCGTCCAGGACAGCGATCCAAAGCCCGTATATTTTCCGTCAAAAGCCGTTTTGCCGTGAATTTGCGCCCCGGTGATATTCGTAGCGTCCTGATACCCGGCCGCGGCAGTAAAAAGATTGTTCTGCGCCTGCACATAGGCCCCCAAAGACGCCGTTGGATACGCCGCCGACGCATTTTGCGACAGCGCATAGTTCATCAGCGCCGTTTGCTGGTTGTCCACATATTCCGTCCCGTCAAAGTTATACAAGGGAAACTGACCCGCGGTAACGGACAGCCAATCCCATTTGCCCGGCAAGGTATGGGTATAAGAGAGCTGGGAAAAAGTTTCGGTATTGGCGCTATAATCATTCATGGCGCTGACTATATTGCCGCGGTTCTGCAAAACGGCCGCTTCCTGCCCCCAGTAATGCACAAAATTGTAGTTCATATTTACGGTGCCGGAACCCCAGCGGCTGGATTGAAACAGCGTCCAGGTCAGATACGGATAATAATATCCCTGCACCGAGGTTTGCTTGCCGCCGGGCGAAAGACGCTGCGCCGTATAAGAAATATCCACCCCGACTTGCAGACCTAACTTATCGGTTAAAAAATTTTTAGCATCTATATATTCCTGCCCAAAGCTGGAAAAAGAATGATTTTCAATATGCCGGCGGGAAGCCAAGCGTTGTTCGTGCTTAACAGAAGAGCCAGCTTTCGGCGCCGAACCCGTTTGTGCAAACACCCCGCCCGCCGCCATACAGCACCCTATCATCATAAACACTGCCGCCCGGTTAATTCTTTTTAATCTGCTCATTCTTTATACACGCTCCTGTTTAAATAATCTATATTACCCGAGTTTACGACGAATCTCTCCTTGGTTACACGCTTAAACTTAACACTCTGGCCGCCGCCGCGCAACCTAAAAAATAGATTAGTTTTGCAGGCGTCCTGCCGGTTAGAGGAACAACTCGTAAAATTTTTTACAAACTAACCCTTTTTTGGACCTCCGAAAAGATCCTTTCGCAGATTTTTACTTTTTGGGCTAGAATATATAGAGATGAAAAATACGCACGATACCTTATCTACCCAATCCATTAAATATGCCGGTTCCAAAAAGAAATTGCTGCCCTATATATTGCCGCTTGTTCAGCAGCTGCCCGGCGTACAAAGCGTATTGGACGGATTCTCGGGCACTACCCGGGTGGCCCAACTGCTGGCTCAAGCCGGCTATACGGTTACCGCCAACGACACGGCCGACTGGAGCGAAGTGCTGGGAAACTGTTACTTAATTGCCAACCGGCCGGATTCTTTTTACCGCGAAATTTTATCCCATTTAAACCAACTGCCCGGCATTAGCGGCTGGTTCAGCCAGCATTACGGCGGAACGGAAGAAGAAACAAAAAAACCGTTCCGGCTGAAAAACACCCAAAAACTAGACGCCATTCGGGAAGAAATAGACCGGCTTAATTTGGCCTGGCCCGATAAATGCGTGATTCTGACCAGTCTAATCCTGGCGTTGGATAAAGTGGACAGCACCCTGGGTCATTTTGCTTCTTATCTGTCGCATTGGTCCGCCCGTTCGGCCGGGGATTTACGGCTGCAGCTGCCGGCCCGGTTTGAACACCGCGGCGGACACAGCGTCTTCAAACAGGATATTTTTAAAACCATTCAAAACGGCCGCTGGGATTTGGCGTACCTGGACCCGCCCTACGGCTCCAATAACGCCAAAATGCCGCCCAGCCGCGTGCGTTATGCGGCCTATTATCATTTCTGGACAACCGTCGTTCGTAATGACCGGCCGTCGGTTTTCGGCGCGGCCGCACGCCGCACCGATTCCCGCGATGCGCAAGCCGGTTCCGTATTTGAAGATTTCCGAAAAAATGCAGACGGCGGGTCTGTGGCACTGGCCGCACTGAATCGTTTACTCGCCCAAACTCATGCCCGCTATATTGTACTTTCCTACAGTTCCGGCGGGCGAGCGTCTAAAAGCGAATTATTGGACCTTTTACACCAAAACGGCAAATTGCTACAATTTCTGGAAATTGATTACCAAAAAAATATCATGTCCGAAATGAGCTGGACCCGCCAATGGACCCGGCCCGGCAAAAATTACGAATATATTTTTGTGTTGGAAAAAAAAGAATGATGCCCCTTTGGAATACTTTTTTGGATTGGTTAGATCCCTATCGCAAAGGCCCTTTATGCTGGCATTACGGCTGGAAAGGAATTTTATTTATTGCGGCCGGAACCGGAGGTATGTATCTTTGGTATGTGGGGCCGTATCACTGCCCGCTGGCCGGCATTTTGTGGCTGTTTACCATCGGCATACACGAAGCGGGACACCCTATTTTCCAGTTCATCAGCGGCGGCAATTTTGTGCTGACTATTTGGGGAGGAACTCTGACGGAACTGGGGGTTCCGTTAGCGGCTTTCTTTTATTTCCTGCGAAAAGGCAGAGAAATACAGGCCGATGTCTGTTTGCTGTTGCTGGCGATTGCCTGTTACAGCGTGGGGCAATACTCCGGCTGTCGGCTGGATCCGGTTATTTCGCTGTTAAACGCCGGCCCCGAAACGCTGCCCGACTGGGATTATATGCACAAGTGGCTGGGAACGGAAGGATACGAGTGGCATTTCCGGCATACTTTTTATGCCCTCAGTGCATTTTTAAGCGCGTTGGGTACCTATTTACTGGCGGCCCATTTTTGGAGCTGGAATAACCCGGACGGCCATAATTATAACGAAGATGACGACGGGCATGACCGTTTCTTTACACGAGGATAAATGTTTGCTCTGCTTAGCAAAAATTTAGCGGCTTTTACAAAGATACCAGAACAACTCATTCGGTTCTTAATCATCGGCACAATCAATACGGCTATTGCCTATGGACTGTATGCCGTGTTTATTTTTATCGGATTTCATTATACGACGGCTGTCTTTTTTTCAACGGCTATCGGGGTATGCGTCAGTTTTAAAACCTTTGGAAAATGGGTGTTTTTTCAAACGGATAACCGCCGGATTTTCCGTTTTTTGGCCGTCTATACCGTGGGATATCTCTTAAATGTGGGAATTTTAAAACTATGCACGGCCGGCGGGATTTCCAACCTGTATCTGGCGGGATTTATCAGTTCCATAGCCGTAGCGGGATTTAGTTTTACAGCCAATAAATACTTCGTTTTTAAACGCTAAACACCCTTTCACCCGCTTACAAAACCGGTTACTCCGCCTTCCCTTTTTCTTCGCTTTCGGGCAAGCCCGGAGGGGGGACGGTATGTGTATTTTTATGCCCGGTATAAGCATAATTCATTCGTTTGAGCAAACGGGCGTTTTCTTTGGAAAGAGGCACTTCGTAAATATCCACAATGCGCTGGGCCACGGGCAAGAAAGCGCCGCGGTTGCCGTCTATATGGCCGCGGGCGATTTTAACGGCTTCCGCCGCGTTGGATACGGCATTTTCCGCCTTGGCAAAATTAACCAGAAAATCGTTAAATTTGTCAATCAGCTTCAGCAGATCTTCTTTGAAATCTTCCATATATTCGTGCTGTTTGTCTATGTCCCACAGTTTGGACACCATTTTCAGCGTACTCATCAGCGAGGTGGCAGAAACCAGAGCGATATTATTTTTCCAGGCCTCGTTTAAAATATCGGGTTCCGCCTCTACCGCCGCCAGCAGGGCGCTTTCGGGATAGACAAACATCAGCGTATAGTCGGGCTGTACTTTATCGCCCTGCTCTTGAAATTTTTTATAGTATTTTTTACTGCTTAAATCTTTGATGGTTTTCTTCACATCTTTCACATGCTCCGCCAGGAATGCTTCTTTTTCCTTGGGGTCCTGCGCGTTAAAATAACGAAGATAATGACTAAAAATCGTTTTGGAATCTACCACAATCCACCGTCCGCCGGGCAGCGCAACCTGTACATCCACCCGCTTGCCTTCTTCGGAAACTTGTTGGTAATAATCCAGCCCCTCTTTCATACCGGCGGCGTCCAGAATGCGTTTAAGCGTTTCCTCGCCCCAGCTGCCGCGCACGATGGACTCGCCTTTAATAGCGTTGGTTAAATGCAGGGCGCTTTGGTCAATTTTCTCGGTGGATTTAATCACATCGCCAAGGCCTTTCTCCAGCCGGGCCTGCGCCACAGTGTTTTGATGTTCCATTTCCGCTACTTTTTTAATGAAATTTTCCAAATGAATCGCCAGCGGGCGGAGCGTTTCGGAATTTTTGGCTTCCAACCCTTTGGTTTTATCGTCCAAAATTTTAGAAGCCACTTCCGAAAATTGCGCCTGATAAGTATTCGCAATCTCCGTAAAATTCTTTTCAATCAATACTTTTTCGCGCGCCAAAGCAATTCTTTCCTGCTCCAAACGCGTTTTATCTACGAGCAGCGCGGCATTTTCGGTCTGCAGCCGGTTGGCTTGCGCTTCTATTTCGCCCAACCGGTGCAACTGCTGCGCCATTAATTTGATGCGCCCGGCAAAAATCAGCCAGCCAAAGAAAAAACCCACTCCCATTCCAATTAACACCGCCGCTATATACATACCTGTACCTCTTTTTCGTTTTTTTTATTGTACCAAGTTTTACAACCGGTTATTGGAGCCATTTGGCATAAATGCGTTTTATTTTTTTACAATATGTTATAAAATATAAAAACTTAATTGAAAAAAAGGAGTCAACTATGAAAAAAACCTTATTACTCGCCGTAACGGCTGCGGTATTGGCTGCTGGCTGTGCCTCCACCGCCACCACCCAAAGTACCAGCACGGCCCAAACAATGACCTTGCAGCAGGCCTTGGAAAAATCTGCCGAAACCCGCCAGAAACTCTTAGACGCCAAACAATCTTATGAAAACGCCAAATCCGCCGCGGAAGTAGCCAGCGGTCAGAAATCCGCTGCGGACGCCGCCAAAGAGCAACTCCAACAAAAAGCGGAAGAAGCCAAAAAGCAAATTCAGGCCGAAAAAGACGCTTGGGCAGAGCTCTTAAATTAAGCAAAAGCCCCTTTAAAACCCCGGGCAGCCCCGGGGTTTTTTGTGGGCAAAATCCCAGCAACCAGAAGAATTTTGTAATTAACAATCCGCCCGATCTTCGCTTGATTTCTAGAGAGATCTCTGGCTTTCTCCCGGCCAAAAAAGAATTTTCCGCGGCAAGGAGCTAAGGGGCTTATCCCGTCTGCTGAGGGGGAGAAAAGATAAACAAAATCCGGGCGGGGAAAAGCAAATCACAAAAAAATCCGGCCCCCTTCGGGAGCCGGAACGAAATGATTGGATAGACGGCTTACTCAGCCGGTACTTCTTCAGCGGGCGGCGGAGGCGGCAAGGCCGGGCCATGTCTCTGCGGACGGGGGCCTTCTTTCGGGCCGGGGCCCATATGCGGGGCATTTCTGGGGCCGGGAGCCATATGGCGCGGGCCGGGTTTGGGCCCAAACAGCACATCTAAGTCGCCTTCGTCGGCGATGACGGCATCGGTCTTTTCCGCTACCCACGCTTTTTTATTTTTATCCGACTTTTCCTCGTCCAAACTCTTTTTCATTTGTTCTAGCCGTTCCTGGAATTTGGCGAGCTGTTCTTCTTTGAACTTGATTTGTTCATCGCGGATAGAAGCCACCATTTCGGCGATTTCGGCTTTTTTGGCGTCTTTCTTTTTACCCGCTTTGAGTTTATTGTATTCTTCCACCAATTTTTCCATTTTTTCTTCAGTGGCTTTCATTTGTTCTTTATGCGCCTTGCGGGCTTTTTTAAATTCTTCCGCCCGGACATCTTTTTCTTTTTTGACTTTCTTATGATGTTTGCCCACCGCTTCGGCTTTCGGTGGCTTTACGGGGCAATCGTCGCCACTGCAGCCACGGGGTCCTTCGGCAAACGCCGGTACGCACAAAGCGCCAAACAATACAGCTATCATGAGTTTTTTCATATACCCTCCTAGTCGTTAGAATTCCTGTTCAAACAATGCCAAATCATTTGAAAAACTCAGGTATTCATCGTCCAAATTTTCGCTCATATACGCAATTACTTCGGTTGCGTCAAAAGCGGTTTTGTCCGGATGCAGGCCGGCCAGGACCATAAAGATCCCTACCCCCAGTAAAGCGGTGCCTGCCAAAGCCGGTTTCCAGCCGGCAAAGAAAGATTTTTTTCGGGTGGTTTTGGCAAACAGCCGTTCCACCACGGCCTCGGGAGCCGCCGCCGGAACCAGGGATTCTTCCGCTCGGCGCAGCAGAGCCAATTCCGTCCGGCACGAGGGGCAATTCTCCAGGTGCTTTTCAAACCCGGCTTTTTCTGCCGCTCCCAATTCATCAGATGCGTAAAGCATCAAATTTTCACAATACTTCATAAGCTTACCTCTCGGGCGGCGGCTTCATTCGCCGCTAAAAGCCGCTGCATTTTTTTAACAGCCCGGTGGCAGTCGGCCAATACCGTACCCAAGGGCCTGTCCAACAATTCGGCAATTTCTTTAAAAGACAAATACTGGCGCAAGTAAATCATCTCGCGCTGACGCTGCGGCAACTCTAAAGACGCCCGGCGGATTTCTTCTTCCGTTTCGCGGCCGGCCAAGTTGTCCAATAACGGAAGCTGGCCGTCCGGCAGCGTGTCATGCAAAAAAGCATTTCCTTCTTCGTCCGTTTGATCCAGGGAAGCCAGTTTATCCCGGTCCCGGAAGAAATTTAACACCCGGTTGCGCGCCGTTAAAAACAGCCACGATTTAAATTTTCCCCGGGGGTCATATTTATCCGCATGTTTAAAAAATGAGATAAATACTTCCTGAAACAAATCTCCGGCGGCGCCTTCGTCTTGCACCATAGCCATAATATACTGGTACAGCGAATTTTTATAGCGATACACCAATTCTTCAAACGCCTTGTCGGAGCCGGACTTAAAAAGCGTAACGAGTTCATCGTCCGTTCTTTCGCTCAATTTTGGATCCATATTCTTATAACCCCAACCGCAGTTTTTTTATTGCAGTTTCTATTTAAATAGTATTTCTTTATATTAAGCATTAAATAAAGTACAATATAAAGGAAGAAAAAAGATTATAAAAAATTCTTGTGCTTTTTTCTATAAATTTGTTATAATGTATTTGTAGTTTATAAGTAAATTATCTGTTTTACATTGTTTTAGGTATGATAAACAACTCTTACTGCTTTAAGCATTATACCGGGCGTTCCGTGCTAAATACTCGTATTTTTAGCATGGGCTTCGTCTTTATGTATAAACAAGCAGGGAGAGTTTGTATGATATAAAATGAATTTTATTGTTTTTCTACAAACCCGCCCTTAATAAAAAGAGCGGGTTTTTTTATGGAAATCCAACTAAGAGGAAAAAGAAAGAGAATGAAGAAAATAATAGCGTCGTTGGTAAGCATCAGCATCCTTGCAATCAGCTCGGTTCCGGCTCCGGCTCAAGTTCCGCAAAAAATCGTGCGCGGAGTAAAGGCCTTTACCTCCACCGGTACCCAAAAAGCAGTTACGCCCCGGCTGACTTACCCGACAGTTTCCGTACCTGCCGCACGCGTGCCGGCTAACGCCCTTGCGGCACCGCAAACGAAATATATTCCGTCTGCTCCGGCAGGGATACCGTCTGAACAAACCCTCCAAAACATTCGCTTGGGTGTGGATCAGGCCGCCGTTAAGGCCCAATTAGGTGAAAATTTAAACTTAGCGCAAATCCGCGAACGCATCGCCCAAGGCAACTATGCCGGGCTGGCGGCGCGGATTCTGAACTATCCCAACCCCGCGGTTCGCGAAGGAATGCTTCGCAACGAATTTGTACAAGTGGCGCTGGCGGGCCGAGCTACGGCCGCCCAAACCGAACGGGCCGCGGATTTTTGGCGCAGCGATTTACAGTCCGGCTTGGAAGTTTTTTCCTCTCTTCCGCAAGGCGATTTAGCGGCGCTTTCCAACGCGTACCAGCAGAAACACGCTTCCGTACTGGCTGCCAACGAAGCCCTGGCCGATGTAGCGGCCCTGGGTATCTATGGTACGAAAAAAGACGCCCCCTTAATTTTAGATTTTTACCGCAAAGCCGCTTCTACGCCGCTTGAACCGCTGGCGGCGGCGGCTTGCTCCCGCGCGTTACTGCGCTTAGGCGCCCAAACGGAACTGGCGGCCCTGGCCCAACAGGCCAGCACCCAGCCCGCGTTGTGGCAAAATATCAGCAGCTACGCGCAAAAACAAGGTTTTTCCATTGAACCGGCCGTCAAAGCCGCCGAGGAAATTAAAACGGAAGCTTTCCGCCCCGCGTTAAAACAATTTGGAAAAATCAACCTGCTGGCGGCCGATCCGTCTAAAGAAGCTACGGCTGTCTATATGAATTTAGGCCGCACGGCTGCGGTACAAGCCGAAGCGCCGGCTGCGCCGGCGGCTGAACGCAAGGCGGGTCTTCCCGCGGCAGAATTGGAATTGCCTGCCTTGGATTTGTCTTACAATCCGGCGGAATTACAGATAGCAAACCTCAGCATTTCTGGCGGAGAAAATACGGCGCAAAGTGCGTCTGCCAGTTCGTTAACGGGTTTTCAGCAAGCGGTCCGCCAAGCGCAAACGGCTAAAAAATCTTCCATTCAGTTTTTTGCCCGCAACGAAAAACCGGCTGCGGCGGGAAATGCGGGCACGCTCTATGGCGGAGTACCGCTGCCCGCTATGTGGCAAAGCGCTAAAAAAGCTTTTTCCGCCGTTAAAAAGTTCTTCACGCCCAAAACGCCGTCTGCCGCGGAAAGGCCCGAATTGGCACCGGCCCAACAACAGCCGGCTTCCGGGCTGACGGGCGCTTTACAGCGGGCCAGCTTATACTTGGCTTCTTTCGTGATGGGCTTGGAAGTAGCCACCCCGGTTATCGCCAACTTCGGAACGAGCTTTGGCTTATCGTTAAGCGATAATATCTTGGTTGCGGTAGCTACCTATCTGCCGTATTCGGTGGGGGCGTTCCTGTCCAACTGGCTGAAAGAAAAAATAGGGCGCAAGGCCTCTATGAATATCGGGCTTGCTTTGATGGGCGGCGGTTTTACCGCCGGGGTAACGCTGTTTGGGCTCAACGGCCACTTTGTGCCTGATGCCGACACGCTGCAACATTTTTATAACATTTTGGGATGTATTACCCTGGCCAGCACCGGCGGCGTATTTGTACATAACGCCGTAGGCCCAATGATGACGGATTTGAGCGCAGGCGCCAGTGAACTGTCCCTGCAAAAAAGAAATGCCAATACCGAGTTCAGCCGGGCATTGGGTATGGCGGCCTCGTTTGCGTTCCCGTTCATTTCCACCAAATTGCTGGGTATGGACTGGAGTTTCACTTTCGCACTGCCGATTCCGTTGGTTGCGGCAGCGGCGCTGGGAATCAATCTTTCCAGAATTCCCAACACCAAACCGGTCTTGGAACCCAAAACGGAACCGGCCCCCGTACCGGTTGCCGGCCAACGGAACCGCCGGGCCTATCAGCTGACTTCCTCTTTCTTAAACAACAGCTATGTACGCTTGTTTAAAGAAGAAAAAGGCGTGCTGGCGCTCTTGACCGGATTAATGGCTATGAACGCGGTGGAAATGTCGTACAGCAACGGCTTTTTGTTCCTGCTGCCCGGGCTGACGACGGATCCGTCCTCTCAATACTTGTTCGGCTTAATGCAGTTTGCGGCGCCGTTCTTGGTGGGACGCTACTTAGCCAGAAGCTTTTTAAAATGGTTTCCCAAAAGCAATATGACCATTGCTACGCTGATTTCGGCCTTGGGGGGACTGGCGGCCCTTCCGCTCTCGCACAATGTGTATGCGCTGACGGCGGCGCTGTTCGCGGCCGAGGTAGGTATTTCCACCACCTTTACGCTGGCTTTTGCTCGCTCGGCTAGAAATATCCGCACGCAGGACCGCATTGTGTCCTTAATCGTAGCCAGTGCCATCTCCTGTGCGTTCGGCCCGATGCTGTTGACGAACTTAGCAGAAAAACTAATGGCGATGGGCGTTTTTGAATCGGCCGGAGCCACAACGGCGGCCATGATCGGCGTGCCGGCGGTGCTTTCCGTTCTCTCCGCCATGCTGTTTAAGCGGATTGAGCGCTTCCAAGCGCCGGCGCAGGACGTGGCGGAAAATGCAGCAAAAGCGGCTGCCGCTAAGCCGAACTGGTTTAAAAAATGGCTGAATAAACTGTTTGGCAAAAACAATAAACCGCAAGAAAATATGTAATCACTAACCCCCGGTCCCGCCGGGGGTTTTCGCTAGATAATAAAAACCGGATGTGCCAGGTATTTTTAAAGATAAAACCCCGTCTTTGAGACGGGGTTTTATACGGGCAAAACCCCAAACCCGCTGCATTGACAGGACCCATTCATCGGTTCCCGCCTCCAGAAAAAACCGTTGAGTCGGCTGGCTGTTCTTTCCGGATTTCTACTATGTCGCCGCGCAGTAAAAACCCTAAAGTTTGCTCAGCGTCCTATTTGCTTGGCCTCCGCCACGGAGCGCACATACAAGCTTCTTCCCGTCAGCAATCCTCGCGGGATTTTCTGTTCCTTTTTCATCGGGCGTAACGCGAATGTAAAACCTGCCAGTTACAGGAGCACAGCCCTTTTCGTTCCTTTTTTCTTTTACGGCCGACCCGAACTGCCGGGCTATTCGTCCGGTTTTTCAATTCTACAATAGGGGAAAATATATCCCTTGGCCCCGCTGGGTATTTAAAAAAACCGTTCCGTCCAATAAAGGACGGAACGGTTCATTTACCCCCCGGTTACTTCAAATTATTCATAACGCAAGGCATCAATTGGAGTAAGCTTAGAAGCTTTATAGGCCGGATAGAAACCAAAGAAAATACCCGTCGCCGCGGAAAACCCGACCGACAATAACACTGCCGACACGCTCAGCTCCGCCGGGATGGTGGAATTAGCCGCCACTACGAGTGTAATAATTACCCCCAAAAGAATGCCAAACAGCCCGCCTATGCACGAAAGCGTAACCGACTCCACCAAAAACTGCAGCCGAATATCCCAGCTGGTGGCGCCAATCGCCATACGAATCCCGATTTCGCGCGTGCGTTCAGTAACCGACACCAGCATAATGTTCATTACCCCGATACCGCCTACAATCAACGAAACCGCGCCGATCGCGCCTAATAAAAGACTCATCGTCTTACCCATACTTTTGGCCTGTTCAATAAACGAGGCGAAATCGTCCAGTTGAAAATCGTCTTTTCCCAGCGGGTGAATACGGTGGGTATTGCGTACCGTGTTTTGAATATCCACTTTGGTATTTTCAATGGTATTAAAATCCGCCACTTTAATAACCACCCGGTCCAGGGCGCGGCGGTCCGAACTGTTCCAGCCGGCGTTCATCTTTACTTTGCCGGTGGTATAGGGGATTAAAGCGCCTTCGTCCATATCAAACCCCATACCGCTCTGCCCGGTTTTTTTCACGACTCCGACCACTTTAAAAGGGATATTATCCAATACAATGGTTTTGTTAAGCGGGTCCACATCGCTGAAAATCGTCTGAGCGGCCGAAGCGCCTAACACCACCACTTGGCCATAATCATCTACTTCGCGCTGGGTAAATTCCCGTCCGCTTTCTATGGGCCAGTCGTAGGTAAGGAAAATATCCGGATCGGTTGCCAAAACACTTAAAGAAACGCTGGTGTTGGAGTATTTTACATCAAAGCTGGTCGTAATATACGGCGCCGCGGCCGCTACGCCTTCCACCTGGCGGATCGCATACACATCGTCCATCGTAACATCTTTGGGGGACGAGATGCTTTCGTCCAAATCCCACGGCTGGCGCAAAAATAAAATGTTGGTGCCGAAACGGGCTACGCTGTCTGTCACGCTTTTCTGCGCACCGGAGCCCACCGCCAGCATCGTAATTACCGCCGATACGCCGATAACGATACCCAAACTCGTCAAGGCCGCGCGCATTTTGTTGGCAAAAATAGCTTTGAGCGAAATTTTAAAAATAGCGTAAAAAGAATCCCACATATTATTTCACCTCGTCGCTTACTTTCTCGCCGTCTTTAAATTTAATAAGCCGCGACGCATATTCCGCAATATCCGGCTCGTGCGTAATTAGAATAATGGTTTTGCCCATTTCTTTATTAAGCCGCGTAAACAGTTCCATTACTTCAATACTCATTTTCGTATCCAGGTTACCGGTCGGCTCGTCGGCAAAGATAATCGGGGCGTCGCACACCAAAGACCGAGCAATTGCCACGCGCTGCTGCTGTCCGCCCGAAAGCTGGTTAGGCAGGTGATGGGCGCGGGCTTCCAACCCAACGGCTTTTAAAGCGTCCATGGCTTTGGCATGGCGCAGATGCGCCGGGGTGTGATTGTAAATCATCGGCAATTCCACATTTTCAATGGCGGTGGTTCTTTTAATGAGGTTAAACCCCTGGAACACAAACCCAATTTTACGGTTGCGCACGCCGGCTAGTTCGGATAAATCTGTAGCGGTTACATCTATCCCGTCCAACACATATTTGCCGCGGGTGGGTTTATCCAAACAGCCCAAAATGTTCATAAAGGTAGATTTGCCCGAGCCGGAAGGCCCCATTACTGCCACAAATTCACCCTGTTCAATAGATACGCTGACGCCGTTTAAAGCTTTTACTTCCACATCGCCAAGCGTATATATCTTGTACAAATCCCGTGTATCAATCAGCGCCATAGTGCTTCCTCCTAGCGCCGTCTGCCCGGCCGCGGCGGCCTCATTTGGGTATTGGTGGTGCTGGCTTTTAAATTATTTTCGCCCACAATTACCATATCCCCTTCTTTTATATCTCCGCCGGTAATTTCCGTCTGTTTCGTGGCAATAATGCCAATGGTTACATCTACGCGCTGGGGGGCCATACCTCGTTCCACTTTCCATACACCGGTAGTTTCGTACTTATTTTCGTTGGTAGAGGGGGAGAATCGCAGCGCCTCGTTGGGCACTAAAAGTACATCTTTTTTATCCTGGGTGTGAATGGTCAGCGTAGCGGTCATACCGGGTTTTAAACGCAAGTCAGCATTATCCACATCAATAATCACGGTATAAGTTGTCCCATTGGAAGACGCCGTGGTAGAATCCGAAGTATCCACATAATTGGTACGCACCTGGCGGACCACCCCTTTGAATTTTTCACCTACATATCCGTCCAGGGTAAAATCGGCTTCCTGGCCGGGCTGGATTTTAACGATATCCGCTTCGGACACTTTGGCTTCTACCTGCATTTTGGTTAAATCCTGGGCGACCACAAACAACTCCGGCGTGGAGAAACCGGCTGTAATCGTTTGCCCTTCGCTGACTTTTTTGGTCAACACCACCCCGTCAATCGGAGAAACAATTTTGGTGTTGGACAAATCCTTTTCGGCCGTATCCAAGTTAGACTGCGCCTGCACCACACTGGCCTGGGCCGAATTTAAATTGCTCTTAGCGTTCACATAGGCCAGTTCGTATTCTTCTAAATTGACTTTAGATACATATTCTTTTTCATACAGCGCTTGGTAGCGTTCGTAATTTTTCTTAGCCAGCCGGTAAGACACTTCGGCCGACGCCAAGCTCTCTTTGGCCGAGGACAGCCGGGCCTTGGCTTCTTCCAACGACGCCAAAATCTGCGTCTGGTCAATTACGGCCATCAGGTCGCCTTTTTTGACCTCGGTATTATAGTCCACATAAATTTTTAAAATTTCGCCCGATACCAACGCCCCGATTTCCGTCGTATTGACCGGATTAATCGGGCCGGAGGCCTCCACGATATCCATAATATCGCCTTTTTTCACACGCCCCAGTTTAAACTGCGGCACCGACGGTTTTGAAAAGAAAGCCGTTTTCACGCCCCAGCCCACGGCCAGCAACAATAAAATAATCAGCGTTTTTTTCCACCACGCCAATTTCCAAAAGCGTTTAATCACGCGTTTAAAGATATTTTCCTTTTTCATATTAATTCGTCCCCATAGCTTGTTTCAAATCTGCCACCGCCGAAGCATAATCATAGCGGGCGGTAAGTAAACTTAATTCCGCGTCTGTATAAGCTACTTCTGCGTCTTTGAGTTCAATTATATCCCCAATGCCTTCATTATAACGGCCGCGGGAAAGATCCAAATTTTCTTTGGCTTTTTCCACATTCAGCTCCGCTATCGGAATACTCTCGGCCGCTTCCTGCATTTTAATATAGGCGCTTTGCACCTCTAAAAATACATTATTCAGCAAACTGCGGTTGGTGTTGAGCGTATTTTCCAACGAAATTTTGGCCTGTTTCACGCCGTTATAGGTTTTAAACGCATTGAAAAGGGGAATCTCCACCAAAGCCATCAATTTGGCTTCTTCGTTGTCTAACGAAAAGTCATCGCCGTATTTGGAATAACCGGCCGAAAAAGAGAAAGTCGGAAAGAAACCGGCTTTGGCTTGGTTGAGCTTGATATGGCTGATACGCACATCCGCCTGGGCAGAAAGCACATCGGGCCGATTGGCATAGGCGGTTTGAACGGCTTGATTAAAAGGCATTTCAAATTTTTCAAACGAGATAATATCTTCTATATCCAAGGTTTTGGGTGTGGTTACCCCCAGCGTATTGGCCAGCTGGGCAGATGCCGTTTTAACCAGGTTTTTAGCACGGATTAAGCTGAGTTCCTCGTTATTTAAATTCACTTCCGCCGTCGTTACATCTACTTTCGGCCGCAGCCCCAGCCGGAAATATTCCGACGCCCGTTCATACTGGTCTTTATACAAATCGCGCGACTGCGTGCGTATTTTTACCGCACGCACCGCCGACAACAACGAATAATAGTTTTTCTTAACCGTGCGGATAATATCATTTTTCACGCTGTCCAAATTCAGCTGGGCCTGCTCCAGAGCCAGCTGTTGGGTTTTGATATTGCGGGCAATATCGGTAATGCCGCTGATGGACAGCTGGGCTTGAGCATATACATCGGAAGAACCATGGTCCGTGCGGGAAGAACCGTCCATTTTCCCATTCGTATATCCTTGAGAAGCCCCGGCGGTAACCGTAGGCAAAAATTCGGATTTTGCCAAATTCAAATTTACATGGGCGTTTTGCAAATTCAACTGGGCGCTGACGGCCTGCGGACTATTGGCCAAGGCAATTTGAATACAATCCTCCAGCGTCAGCAAACCGTTAATATCCGGCAGCGGTTTTCCATCGGCCCCGCGCGGGACCATAGCCGGTTTTTCATTTTTGGACGGCTGCTGAATGGGCTGGTTGGGAGATTCGTCTGTATTCTCCGCTGTTTGCGCTTGATCCGCCGGCTGATCCGGTGCGGAAGCAACGGCAGCAGAAGAATCCGTCCCAGGCGTTTCCGGCTGGGCGGGAGAAATAACTTCGCCCTGCACATGGGTGCAAGCAAAGAAAAAGAATGCGATAAACAAAATCCGAAAGTTTCTCATAAGCATATTATATAAATTTGTTTTGGTTTTAAGACGGCAAACTCTATCCGGCAGCTACGCCGCTTCTATTTAAACACAAAGCTCCTTTTTTTTATTGCACTTTTGAAAACCGGTTTATACTGCCTAAGAAATAAAAAAGTGGCTTTTAAGAGCCGCTGGGGAAGAAATTACCCTGTTCTTCATTTTCCCGGCCATACGCCCACCTCCAAAGATTTATATAATTTATTTATGTGGAAAACTGTCGCGCTTTTGTGCGCTTCTAACTTATTTATGACGGCCGCCTGGTACGGCCACCTAAAATTTAAAAATCGTGCCCTGTGGCTGGTAATCTTAGCCAGCTGGGGCATTGCTTTTTTTGAGTACTGCCTGCAGGTTCCTGCCAACCGGATTGGAAGCGATTATTTTTCCGTTACCCAATTAAAAGTAATGCAGGAAGTCATTACGCTGGCCGTTTTTGTGGGATTTTCGGCTTTGTATTTTAAAGAAAGCTTTAAATGGAATCACCTCGTCGGCTTTTTATGCTTAGTAGCCGCCGTGTTTTTTGTATTCAAAAAATGGTAAAACTTTCTTATGAAGAACAAACACCGTCTTTTTATTAAAATGGCCGAACTGGTGGCGGAACAATCTACCTGCTGCCGCCTGCAGGTGGGGGCGGTTTTGGTGAAAGACAACCGCGTCATCAGCATGGGGTTTAACGGAACTCCTACCGGGCAGCTGCACTGTGAGGAAAATTTCACCGCACTGTACGAAAAACAATACCGCGACAAATTCCCCACTTATGCCGATTTCGTAGCCAGCCGCACTTTCTACGATTTGCACGGCAAATGGTCGGTAGAAAACGAACTGCACGCCGAACAAAACGCCATTGCATTTGCCGCCAAAAACGGGATTGCCACCCAGGGGGCTTCGGTATATGTAACCTGGTCGCCGTGTGTGCACTGTGCCAAAGTGATTGTAAGCGCCGGCATCAAAAAAGTGTTCTATAAAAATACTTACGACCGCAGTCAGGAAGGCATTGTGTTCTTAACCAAAAACGGCATTGAATGCCGCCAGCTGACCGAAAAGGATATCGCTGTTAATTAATAAAATTTCGGTTATACCTTTATTTTTACTATAATGAAATATATGACAAAACAAAATACCTCTTCCGTAGCAGAAAAAGATTTAATCGTGTCGTTCGTAACCGGCATTATTGACTTTTGCAAAAAAAACAAAAAAGGCGTACTGACGGCCGTAATTATTCTGGCGCTGGCCGCCATTGTAGGCGGTTGCTATTCCGCCCATATCAAAAAAGTTACGCAAAACTCCTGGGCCGATTATTATTCCGCACAGGTATTATTGCTAAGCGGGCAGGAACAGCAGGGGTTTGCCATGATTGATGAACTGGCCAAAAAATATCCCGGTTCCAATGCGTCCCAATATGCCCTGTTGCTTAAAGGCGATATTCTGTATAATAACGAAAATTACGCCCAAGCAGCCGATGTGTATGAAGTGTTAGTCCCTTCTAAAAACCAAACGGTGCATACCGTAGCGGCCCTGTCTTTGGCAGCCAGCCGCCAGGCCTTGAAGGATTATCAAACCGCCGCCGAAGAAATGAATCGGTTCATTCAAAAACATCCCACCAGTTTTGCGCTGCCGCAAGCGTATCTGACGATGGCCATGAGCCAGGAACTGGCCGGCAATAAAACCGAAGCGTTAAACGCTTACAAATATCTTACCGAAGCATACGCCCAAACCTATTTTGGAGCGGTCGCCAAACAAAAAATGGCGGAACTTCAAAAATAATTTAATCCCGTCCGGCCCCATACCGGGCGGGATTTTGTTTAAATGCCAACAAAATCCATAAACACAGAGGAAATTCATGTATAAAAAACTGACAGCTGTACTGCTCTTGTCCGTCCTGCTGGCCGATTTTTCCTATGGCGCGGGATTTGCCCTGTACGAATACAGCGGCCGAGCTACCGCCATGGGCGGCGCCGTAATGGCTAATAAAGCCGAAGCCGCTTCGTTAGCCACCAACCCCGCGCTCATTACCGAGCTGGAAGGCACCCAAGCCCAAGTCGGGCTGACCGTGGTAACCGCCGACGCCAAAACCACCGCGGCCGGGGATTCCCGCACCTTGAAAAATGATGTGTGGTATTTGCCAAACTTTTTTATTACTCAAAAATGGAGTGATCAAGTTTCCGTCGGATTGGGCGGATTCTCCCGCTACGGGTTGGGCGGTGAATATAAAAATTGGGAAACTTGGAACGGCAGCAAATTGGCTTATAAAGTTAAATTAGAAACTTTTTCTTTTACGCCTACCATTGCTGTAAAAGCCAATGACGAATTTTCTATTGCTATGGGATTAGAAGCCATGATTATTGGTTTTTCCCAAAACTCTACGCTGAGCACCGGCTCTGTCGCGGCGGCGCACGCTACGGGATATGAAATCAGCGGTTCCGGCGTAAGCTGGGGGGGCAACTTCTCCTTAGCGTACAGACCGCAATGGGCTGAAAAATGGTCTTTGGGCGCCATGTACCGCACGAAAGTAAAACAAAACTTAAACGGCCGCATTGCCGCCGGAATGGAAATACCCAACCAGCTTTACAGCGGCGATGCCAAAGGATCCATCGCCCTGCCGGACAGCATCTCCGCCGGCATTGCTTTCCAAGCTACGGAAAACTGGGTGCTGGAAGCCGGTATCGTAGGCACTTTCTGGAGCTCTTATGACCAGATCGTTATTGAATATAAAGATAAAGAAGAAGCACCTACCATTCACAATAAGAAAAACTACCAAGATGTATATCGCTTGAACTTGGGTACGGAATATATGCTCACACCCAGCTGGGCCTTGCGCGCCGGGTATGTATATGACAAATCGCCCATCAACGAACACGCGATGGACACTTTGGTACCGGTGGACAACCGCCATATCGCCAGCGTAGGGGTTGGTTACAAAACGGACTCCTGGAGTGTGGACTTTGCCTACGCCCATATTTTTGCCGAAGACCTAAAAGGCAATTCCATCAATACCGCAGCCGGCGTGCTGCCGATGGAATATACCGACGGGAAGAGCGATATGTTCTCGCTTACCTTTGGTTATAAATTCTAACACATCTAATATTCAAAACCCCGCCGAAACGGCGGGGTTTTTTGATTGGTAAAATCCGGCGGAAAAAATTACAATACCCACGCTTCGCCGTCTTTCAGCCACTTAATTTTTTCAATCGGACAAATAATTTTCAGCGCCTGCGGCGCCTCGGTGTGCACCGGCAGCACATATGCGGGATTAAGTTGCTCTATCATTTTTTTTAAATCCTGCCGGGAAGCGTGCCCGCTGGTATGCAAGGGGGCCCATCGTCCGGCTGACTGTAAAAACCGTCCGAGGGAGCTTCCGGGGCGGGTGCGATAACCGTCCCACATAGAATACAGGATAACGGAACGCGCCGGATCAAACCGCCGGATAATTGCCCGAAAGTTTCGGTTATCCCGCACCATCATCAGAAAACCGCGCTCTTCCAAACGGTGTTGTAAATTTTTTCCATAAACTACTTTCTTGATATTCCGGTACAGGGGGGACAAAGCCCCCCATTGTTGCTGTAATAAATCCAAAAGGCGGCTTTGGTACTCGTCGCAAATAAAATACTTGCCGGCCGGTACGGCTTTCGCTAGGGCGCACATGCGTTCCAACTGGGTGGAAGCGGCCAATACGAATACATACGGATACTGCTTCATATACGATTTAGCCGCCTGCTGAAGCTGACGCTCCGTTACGGGCGTCCCGTCGGAACGGGAAAGGGAAGTTCCTTCTAAAATTAAAGCGTCCAATGGTTGTTTAAGCCGGCCCTGAATGAACCGGGGCAGGGCTTTTCCTCTAAACCCATGCAGCCGGAAATCGCCGGTATGCAAAATCCGTTTTCCTTCCGCTTCTACCAAAAACATATAACTGTCGCACGCGGAATGATCCACCCAAAAAGGCGTAACCGTGATATCGCCAAAAACCAACGGCTGCGCCGGCAAAAATGTGAGGGCTTGGGCAACACGCGTTTTGAGGGGGAAATCCTCTTTTCGGGTTAAAGAAGCCAGCAAAACTTCTTTGGTCAGCCGGCCCATATACAGGGGGATTTCCTTTCGCAAATTTTTCAACTGTCCGCAGTGATCGCCGTGATAATGGGTAAGCAATACCGCCGCACACGCACCGCGGCCGCAAGTAACGCCGGGAATGGAAAGCGGGGTGGAAAAGGGTTTATGTTCGCTGGGGAGTTCCTCGCCCATATCAATAATAATGCGGGTGTTGGCGGTTCGGATTTCCACAGCCAGCCCGCCTATTTGGCAGGTCCCGCGGTGAATGGTAATTTGCATATGCGATAAGCGTCCGGCCCGGCCTCTTCCAAACGAAAAACCGTAATACCCGCTTTCTTAAATAAATCAAAAAGCAGGGGGGAACCCGCTTGATATTCCAGCTGCTGGGCGGTAGCGGTGCCGTCATCGCGGTTTTTTTCAAAAAACGCAATCGCTTTTTGATACTTACCGGGTGGATAACCCAGGGTATAAGTCAGTATTTCGGCAGTCATGCGCAGGAGCGGCTCCCGGTTATTTTTGTGATAGGGCTTCACTTCGGTTGCGTAATCAACAGCACCTTGGCGGAGGATTAAATCAATCTCGCCGATAGACTTTTCTCCGCCGTAATAAGCGGGCACTTCATAGTCCACAATTTGGTAATCTCCCACGATTTTAAATCGGTTGGAAAAAGTACATTGGGCGCAGTTTTTAGGATAGGAATTATTAAAGTAATACAAGCATTTACAAAGCCGCTTTTCCAACAGGTTTTTCCCGTCGGTAAACGGGAGGCATTGATTATGATTGCCCACTTGATACTTGCCGCGGTATTTTTCCGGGCAGGCCGTTGCGCAAAGCAGTTTTTTTAAGGCAGTGGGGTCTTTGTCGTCCAGCACGGCGGAAAGCTTCCGTATAGAGGCGGTGTATTTAGCCGGAGTTTTTTTGATTTGGTCTTTAAAAAGTTTTAAGGGCATAACTGCGTTTACTCCCATTCAGATAAAATTTTTGTCCCAACCACACTTAGAACCCCAAAATTATATCATATCCCCGCGACAACCTATCAAACGACAAGTTCTTATTAAACATTTATAAATAAAACTTGTTTTATTATAAAATATATTTATAAGTTTTTTAATTGATGGAATCCTACATGCGACTTAATAACTACAGAAATAAAATTATTTGTGGAAACGCCTCTAAAGTACTACGAGATTTCCCCGATAGTTTCATTGATTTGGTCGTAACATCTCCGCCATATGATGATTTACGAAAATACAAAGGATTTAGTGTGGATTTACACGATATTGGAAAAGAATTATATCGGGTTACAAAGCCAGGCGGAATTGTAGCTATGGTTATTCAAGATTCTACTACCAACTTTGCTAAATCCTTAACCTCTTTTAGAACGATTGTAGATTGGTGCGACAACATTGGTTTTAGACTTTTTGAAACTGTCATCTATCATAAGAACGGTACTGAAGGGGCTTGGTGGAAAAACAGATTTCGCGTTGACCACGAATATATGCCTATATTTCTAAAAGGGAACCGTCCACAATATTTTAATAAAGTCCCTTTAAAAATTCCTTCTAAACACGGCGGGAAAATAATGACTGGGAGTGGAAACAGAAGGACAGACGGCACCACCTCAAAAACAGTTACTCGTCAAATTAATGCTATGAAGTGTAGAGGTACGGTCTGGGATTATATGATGGCGGGGGACAAGAATCCGTTAAAAAGATTACACCCTGCGACCTTTCCGGACAAGATACCATATGATTTTATTCAATGTTTCTGCCCGCCAGACGGAATAGTATTGGACCCTTTCGTAGGAAGCGGCTCTACAGCTGTTATGGCTAAAAAGTTAGGTCGTGATTTTATAGGGATTGACATATCAAGAGAATATTGTGAACTAGCCGAGAAAAGGTTGAAAATTGATGCTTAAGAGGACTCTATATGCCATCTAATATTGAAACTTTATTGCAAGATAAAAAAGAAGATACACTTGACTACAATCATTTGTTAAAAAAATTTCCATGGATTGTAGAAGATAATCATTATTGCATTTTAAGTCCAGACAGTGATGGCTTTTTATGCGGGCTATTAATGTCTGCCATTAAAAATTGGAAAATCATTGGCTTTTATGATGATAAACTTGCTGTAATTAACAAAAATTATCTCCAGAAAAACCCTATTTTTTTAGATGGAGAAATATTTAGGAAAGGTATTCGCAGCATGGGGCACCATATGCTTTTAGTTAATAAAAACAAAAAGCCCTCCAATTTTGATGAAGGATTTTCTAATTGTATTCAACCCAACCTTTTTAGAAATTATGATAAAAATACTTTCCGCCTTAAATATCCACTCGCAACCATTCATCTCTTAGCCAGCATTATTGCATTTAGTAAAAAAGACTCCGACAATCCCTTGATAATTCCAGAATCAGCTATTCCTCCTTTGTTTTTTACAGATGGTGTATTTCAAGTATTATTTAAATATCCTGAAAATGTACTAAATTGGCTTCATTATCTCAGGATTCATGAAGATTGGAATCCATTAAAAAAAATTTTTGAAAATGATTCTTATACTGTATTTACACTTATGAAAGAAATGAATGATTTTTTCAGGGAGAGAGATAAAATCAGTATAAACAAAGAAAGAGGAGACCGTCTTAAATTATCAGATACTGATGGCAAAAAATATAATATTATAGAAAGCAATACAGGGTTCTGTCATATTCGTAGTGATGCAAAAAATAGAGCGATACAATTTCTTTCTTCTATTGGAAAAAGAACTTCATGGACTTATAAAGAAAAAGATTGGCAGTGCTGGGAAAATTTGCAATTTTTTAAATTTACAAAAGGAAACTTTAAAAGCGACAAGAAAAGAATTACTATCAAAGCATTCCAAGAATTTATAGAACGAGATCCTCTTTCCTGGGCCATGACAAGCGGAGATAATATAGAATACACCCTAGAGTTTCCTCATAAATTTTCATTTGATATCTATAAAACCAATAATTAATTTACAGCAGTCCGGCTTTTTCCCAAAGTTTTTGCACCAAACGGGATACCGCATATCGGTTCACTTCGGCGGCCGGAACGGAAATACAATCCTCCGCAACCGGGTGGGTGGGGGGCAGTTTTACTTCCCACAAATCCGCATAAATCACCCGGTGTGAAAGAATGTGCTTTACCAGGGCCACCCGCACAACCGCTTTTTGACGGCCCAATAATGTTCTATAGCGCGCCCCGTGCTGCCAATCTTCCCCGGAGGAAGAACTTTCTATCAAAAGCGGCTCGTACAAATTTTGCCAAATATCTCCGGCTCCCCGCTTATGCAGCCAGGTATTTTTGCCTTGCCGTACATATATATAATGAAAATAACGGGCCGATATTTTAGTTTTTTGCATTTTAACGGGCAGTTTATCCACACACCCGTCCGCCAGGGCTTTACAGTTTCCGGCAAAGGGACAATCCGTGCACAACGGCGCGGCCGGCGTACAAACCATCGCGCCAAAATCCATAATGGCCTGATTATAATCCCCGGGGCGGCGCTTATCCAATAATTGCTGGGCCAACGCGGCAAAAACTTTTTTCCCCCGGGTGGAATCAATAGCGTCCGTTAGAGCAAATATCCGCGCCAGCACCCGATACACATTTCCGTCCACCACGGCATAGGGCATTTGATAGCCAATGGAACAAATAGCGGCGGCGGTGTAATCCCCAACGCCCTTTAAGCCGCGCACGCCTTCGTAAGAGGTAGGGAAAACCCCTTTCATGCTTTTGGCCGCCGCGTGCAAATTCCGGGCGCGGGAATAATACCCCAACCCCTGCCAGTATTTTAATACTTCATCTTCCAGCGCTTGGGCCAGCGCGAGGGGGGTGGGGAATCTTTTTGAAAAGCGCATATAATAGGATAGCCCCTGTGATACCCGAGTCTGCTGCAGGATAATTTCAGACAGCCATATCAAATACGGATCTTTCGTATGCCGCCAAGGCAAATCCCGTTTGTTCCGGTCATACCAGGCCAACAGAATGGACGAAAAATTTTTCATATTCTTATTTTACAATTTTAACCACTACCCGCCTACCCAACTTTTAACGCTGTCTAAAAAGGAGCACTTTTTTTGGGATCTTCAAAAAAGCAAAATATGGTGCGATTTTGCAAAAGCTCGTTTTCTATAATTGTCAATTTTGCGTTGCATTTTGCTGTCAGTTTAAATATGCAATTTTGCGGCAGATTTTGGCTTCGGCAGGAGTTTTGCGAAACAAGGTTGTTTTTGCTGCATGCAAAAACCACTCTGCTTTTGATTTTTTAAAAACAGATTATTTTCGCTCTTTTGTTTTTCTGCTTATCTCCGAATCTCATTCAAAGACATATATTAGATTTTTTGGCAGATTCTCACCTTCATTTTTTAAGAAATCCGATAAGATTTAAAAACACAAAAAAGGCATTTACCGTCTAAGAAACAAGGTTATGAACAAGGAATGACATATAATGACATTAAACAAATAAATATTGACATATGTCAACAAAACAATTATTATATGTCATATCCGGGGGAAAAGTCCGGTGGATAACTATGTTGCGGGGGAGAAGTGCTATGGCAGAAGAATTATTTAGAATCCGTTTTCGCTTTCCGGGCGGAGAAGAATTTGAAGCCGAAGGAAACCGGGAATTTATTGAACAACAACGCAATTATTTTTTGGCCCTCATTGGCAAGAAACAAAATAAAGTAAACATTTTTCAAGAACAAATCTCATCCCCAGCAGCTAAACGCCCCACCTATCCTTTAACTCAGCCCCAAACCGAGGTTCCGAATTCTGTTTCCCCGCGGGGGGCAGTGTCTCCTGGTGTCCCAACAGACGGCTCTGCGGAGCCATTTAGAGAATCGTTCTCCATATTGCCGGCCGCTCAACGCTATGCGCAGAAGCCACTCCCGCCAAATACTCCCGCGGAATTTCCCGCATTACGGCTGTGGGAGCGGATTTTAAAAGAAGAAGGGGAAATTGTACTACTGCGTAAAAAAATGCGGCTTACCGCGCAGGAAGCGGCTTTATTGTTGCTGGCAGGGGCCCGCGTACTGCTTAAAAAGCCGGCTTTCTCAGCGTTGGATCTTTCCCGCTCAATGAAGAAATCCGGTTTTACCGAGGGGCGGTTAGACCGGTTATTGCAGCAAGATATCAAAAGTGGGCATATCACTTCGGAAGGCAGCAAACGGAGCCGCAGTTATCGGCTGACGAACCAGGGATTCGCAAAGGCCTATGTCCTGGCGGAAAAGCTGGGGGGAGAAATCAATTAAATACCACCCACGGCAACAATAAGTTGCCAATACTCCGCGCGCGCCGCCGCAGATACCGCTGTGGCTTTAGCGTATGCTGACTTTTTAAACGCCTCTTCCGATTTTCCACACTTGCTTTGGCAAGTATTAACGCACCGCAACAGGAATTGCCGCTCGTGCCCGGCAGAAACACTCCTATTCCGTTTCCTCACAGGATCCCTTTTCGTTTTCCGCTTTCGTATACCGTGAAAGCCAGCCGCTCCGTTTCCTCTATATGAGTT
Source organism: uncultured Elusimicrobiales bacterium (assembly GCA_944325225.1). Taxonomy (GTDB): domain Bacteria; phylum Elusimicrobiota; class Elusimicrobia; order Elusimicrobiales; family Elusimicrobiaceae; genus Avelusimicrobium. The sequence goes on along the minus strand of CALUZQ010000001.1, from coordinate 78,160 downwards.
TTATTCCCTTTTTTTCATATAAAATAGGTTAAAAAATTTATCCTTATATTTTAAGTATTTTTTATTTTACATATTTTTTTACTTTTTCCCTATTTAAAATATGGAAAAAGCTAAAAAATTAAGATTTACCAGGGAATCAGCGGGCGTAAGAATTTAACAACAGCCACTATTTATTAATTAAAAACCAACAGACATAAAAAGAGGTTCGGATTTTGAAAAGGGGGACTTTTTGTCTGATTTACTTAACTAACGATAATTTTTATTATGTTAATTAAAAGAGCTGAAAAATCAAATTTTCGCGCGAATATATTTATTATAAGTTTTTTTTATTTTTTGCTTATTTTATAAGTATATATATTGATAAACTAATAAATATTTTAGATTTATTTTTATAGCAAACAAAAAAATTTTTATCCAAACAAAAAGAGGACTCTTTTTGATGTTTTTATACTCGCTTTTTACTTTTTACTAAAGCTTTTTTTGATTTATTTTTTGCTACAACAAAAGCAAATTATGCCGTTTTTTTGAAACCAGAAATTTGTTATTTTTACTTATTTTTATAAAACCTAAACTCTTTTTAATTTCCTATTTAAAAATTTAAGAATGAATACATTTTTAAGTATAAAATAAATTATCTTTATTTTTTAATATAAATTAAAATTATTATTAAATTTCGCTAAAACGCTCTAAAACGATTTGAGGGTACCTGGGATATGGGGCAAAACGAAATAAAGAGGGTTTTAATTAGGTCTTTTTCCCCCACCGACTTATTGGGTTACTAAAATTTACCAAAAAGAAATCAGTCCTTATTTTTATATTCCTTTTTGGGGGCCCTAACAGCCCTTTGATATTCCACCCAGTTAAAACGGTCTAGGACCGCACCATATGCCAGAAAATTCCAGGATCGCAATACTTCACTGCTTCAACAGAAGGCAGCCATTACCTTTTTCTTAGAACCCTGGCAAAACCTAGGGGGAACCGGCGGCGTTCAGCAAGATTATTTCCCAGCCGTTAGCGTTTAAGACGCTACTAAAAAGCACTTTTCCGGTTGCTGGTGTAGTTTTCCAACCCGGGCAGTATTAAAAAGCGCAATCATTCGGCTGTTTCTATAGGAGCAGCAACGAGTAACCGGAAAACATTGTGGCTTATATCCCGTTCTCCCCAGTATTGGCTGCTTGCCATTCAGCTTGGGCCGCCTCAAATTGGAAGAATCGGCTGGACGGAAAAGGGCGGCTTGCACGGCCATTTCTCTGAAAAGAAATCAAAATCGCGCCCCAGCACTGGACCGTTTTCGCAAAATAAATCCGAAAACACATAAAACCTTGTTTGTGTTCTTTAGCCACGGCGGCTGGCGTAGAGCTTCCCAGCCGGGAGCGGGTATTATTGATTTTGAAGCGGGGATAATACAGGAATACGAGAGCTTAAATCGGGGGGAAAATAATATAAAAATGATTTATTTCCCCCACTTTTGGAACGGACTTTTCCTCTTTATTATCAGTGCTCCGGCCAAATGCTTTACCGGGGCGGCTTAAATAAAATACTTGAAAAAATGTCCTTTTTCGCTATATTGTTTATATCAGACCTAAGTTGCGGCGGAGGCCTCCGTCCGTAATGACACCGGGAGGGCCAAAGTGCCGAACGCTCCTGTGGGTCTGATTTTTTATTGCTTAATAAAAAATCTTTTATTTATAAGCATTTTCTTTTTGCGGGATATATTGGTTGCATAGCTGTATGTTTTCTTGTTTATTTTCTTCGTGAACAACAGTCTTTCGCCCGCTTTTTTCTTTTCTAAAACTACCCGATCAAAATACTTCGTAATGGTCGGTATCAAAGCGAATTTCTTCTCAAGAAACTGATACAGAGTTTTCCCTCCCCCACCAAGTTAGCCATATTTCCCATCGTTCCTTTCGCCGGTATGCTATCTTTCCCCCCTTTTTTTAACACAACGCACTTCTTTCTTGCCGGCATATCCTTCGCCGGTATGCTATCTTTCCCCCCTTTTTTTTAACACGCACTCCCGGCCCGGGCCGGCTTGCTTTCCAACGCAAATGCCCCAGGCGAACAGTCGGGGGTTACATACAAAAATCCCCGGAGATAAACCGGGGATAGTCAAACCACATCTATAATATCGTTTATTTGGAAGCTTTCTGTTTCAACAGATTTAATAAACTCTCTCCGCCGGCTTTTCCAGAAGCGTTCATCACATCTTTGGCCGTCAGAGAGCCAGGATCTATGGCCACCGGCGCTTGGGAGGCCGCCGCCGAAGCGTCTTTTTCCGACTGATTGGTTTTATTGCTTAATCCGGCGCTTCCGCCGCCCAGGGCCGAAGCGGCTTTAAAATCTTTAGCTTGCGGCGGTTTATAATTACTCATAGAAGTTTTGGCTTGGGAAGAGGATTGCGCCGCGGCGGCTTTTTTGCCGGAAGCGGCCGGCTGAGAATTTCCCGCCGAGGAAACCGCAGGAACCGCCGCCGGCTGCGTAGCCGGGCGGGAAACATTCACTTCGGTTACGGGACGGGAAACCGATACTTGGGTGCTGGGGCGGGACACATACGCCTTCGTAGTGGGGCGGGACACTTCCACCGCCGTAGTCGGGCGCGATACGCTAACCTGCGTAGTCGGCCGGGACACGCTCACACTCGTCGTCGGGCGCGATACATTTACCTTCGTTACCGGCCGCTGAGCGGCCAGCGGAAGAGATATCCCCACCAGGATCAACCATCCTACCCATTTCATAATGCGCTCCTTTGTTAGAAGATTCCGTTCCAAACTCTTAAAGGAACACCCTCCTATCTCAAGAAGGGCGTTAAAAACAATCCGCTCCGCCTATTTCCCGGGCTGCTGTCCGGCCGCGGCGGCATTAAGCAAAGCCGACATATCCGGCATACCCGGCACATTTAATCCGGCCGGCATCGCGGCACCTCCGGCGGAGGAATTTCCCCCAGCCGCCGAATTTCCGCCGGCAGCGGCACCGCCGGCAGACGCACCGCCTCCCAATCCTTGCAACATACCTTTCATTTGTTCCAACATAGCCGTGGGATCCTGCCCCGGGGCGGCCGCCTGCTGTTGTTGGGCTGAAGAATCTTTGGCCGTCGGCTGGGCCGCCGTATCGGGCTTGGAAGCCGGATTCGCCGCCGCTTGGGCAGCAGATCCGCCCGTCATAGATTTAATGGCGCTGGCGGCCTGATCTGCCTGGGCGGCCGCTGTGTCTTGAAAATCTTTACTGCCGGCTGTTTCCGTTTTTACCGTCTGCGTCTGCACGCCTTTGCTCCAGTCGCGCTGGCGGGCGCTGTAATTGCTAAAAGTACGCGTCTTAATGCTGGAGTTGGCCCCCGGTGCGGAAGATTCTTCCGCTTCTTCGGCCGAGCGGCCGCCAAAGCTGGGGCGGGAAGAACCGCCGGCCCGGTAAGTTTGTGCGTCCGCACACACGAAAAGAACTAAAAATACGGCTATTAATCCAAATTTCATAACCCCTCCTTTTTCTCTTATTTTAATAGTATATACATACAGGGCCAACTGTCAAGAAGCCCCTTTTGAAGCGTCCTCTTTTTTGCTACACTGTAAACAATGAATTTACCTATTTACGATGTTATTATCATCGGAGCCGGTGCCAGCGGACTCATCTGCGCGCGGGAATGCGCCCAAAGCGGCAAAAAAACCTTGCTGTTGGAAAAAGATGCCCTGCCCGCCCGCAAAATACTCGCCAGCGGAAACGGCCGCTGCAACTTAACCAATGCCCAAGCGAGCCCGGCCTTCTACCATGCCGATCCTTCATTAATTACCCAAACGCTGGCAACATTTACTTTTCAGAACTGCCTGGATTATTTCGCCCGGCTTGGCGTGTTAACCGCCGAAGAAGGCCAAGGCCGCGTTTTTCCGGCCGCCGGGAAATCCACCGCCGTTGCAGAACCGCTAAAAATAGCCGCGGCCGAAGCCGGCGCGGAAATACAAACCAGCCAGGAAGTTACCCGTATTAAACGGGGAAAAACCTTCTCGGTCTATACCCGGCAGGGATCTATTTTTCAAGCCCATTATCTGGTGCTGGCCTGCGGCTCCTGTGCCTACCCGCAGCTAACCGGCACTCAGAGCGGTTATGAGCTGGCTCGTTCGTTGGGCCATACGCTGATTACCCCGCGCCCGGTATTAAGCGGGCTGTGCATTAAAGAAAGTGCATTCGCCCGGCTAAGCGGAATCCGCTGCCAGGTGCGGCTATGCGCCTTGCAAAACGGACGGATTCTGGACCAGGCAGAAGGAGAAGTTTTGTTTACGAACTACGGACTGAACGGCCCGGCGGCGTTGAACATCAGCTCTGCCGTCTCGCGGGCGTTACCGAAAGGAAATGTGAATTTGGAACTTAATTTTTTCCCGCAGTTAGCTGACCCCACCGATTTTTTAAAAAAGCGATTGGCAGCATTTCCCAACCGACGGCCCAAGGATTTTTTCGCCGGGATTTTGCACGAAAGCGTGGCCAATTTGCTAATTGATTTTATCGGACTTCGCAAGAATCACCCCATGGCCGCCCAAACGCCCAACACCCTGGAGCGGCTGGTAAAAATCCCCAGCGGCTGGCCGCTGACGGCAGTGGGGGTGCGCCCCTGGAATGAAGCCATGGCGGCGGCGGGGGGTGTAAATACGCGAGAAATAAACTATAATACATTTGAGTCGCTTAAATGTACCGGCTTGTATATAACCGGGGAATTGTTAGATGTGGATGGAAAAAGCGGCGGATTTAATTTGCATTTTGCCTGGGCTTCGGGGTTTATCGCGGCGCAGGCAATATCGAAGGAGAATTAACTTATGGCAGACATCGTCAGAAAAACAGCCAGCTTAAATGACCCGCTTCATGTGGGATTTGTGCGCACTTATTATGTGGATGGAAAAGAAGTCTATACCGAAACACTGGATAAAAATTTGGATATAGAAAAACACTCCGGAGTCATGCCAGACGGCACCGTTAAAGAATTTTTTGAAAACGGAAAAGTGTACTTTGAATGCGAATTTAAAAATGGCCAGCGCAACGGCGCCTGCAAAATTTATTTTGACAACGGCAAAGTCAGCATTGAAAAATATTACGAAAACGGAATGCTGCAAGGCAAAGCCCGCGTGTTCCACCCAACGGGCCGGCTGTATAAAGAATTTTCGTATGTAGATGATATTCAGGACGGCAAACAAGTAAAATACTACCCGGATGGAAAAGTATTGGAAACCGCTGAATTCAGAAAAGGTTATTTAAACGGTATTTGCAAAGTCTATACGCCGGACGGGGATCTTCGCTCGGAATGCACCTATAAAAACGATAAAATCGTGGGCGATAAAATCATCTATCACCCCAACGGTACCATCGCGCTGATTTCCCCCCACAAAGACGGCAAACCCCACGGGGTAACCAAAAAATTCAGCGAAACGGGCGAATTGATTGAAGAATGGTTTTTTGAGGACGGTATTTTAACCCTTAAAAAAGTCCATTAACCCCCCACTTCTGACGATATTTTCCGGCGCTTTAAAACGCGCCGGATTTTTTTCGCCCGTTTTATGGCTGGCTGTGCCGGTTCGGTATTTGATAAAATGTAATAAAGGTTCTCCGGGTCGCTCCCGCATGCGCAGACGGCCTTCCCGTTTGAAGGAATGTAATATGGCAAAAGCAGTATCCATTCACGAAAAAAATCCTTTTAAAGCAAAAACCATTTCCCAACTGCTTATTAAATTTTCGGCCCCGGCAGTAGCGGGTATGTTTGTAAACGCTATTTACAACATCATCTCCCGTATCTATGTGGGGCAAGATGTCGGCGCCAACGGGCTGGCCGGCATTACGATTTTGTTCCCGCTGGGGCTAATCTATATGGGCTTTAGTGCCTTAATCGGGGTGGGGGCCAACGCCCTTTTTTCTATTCGGTTAGGCGAGAAAAAAGAAGAAGAAGCCCAACACATTTTAGGAAATGCGTTTGTTATGTTGGCCCTTTTATCCGGCATTATTACGCTGGCCAGTTATTTATTTTTGGATTCTTTCCTCGGTTTTCTAGGAGCCGACAGCGAAGTGCTCCCTTATGCCCGGGCCTATGCCCAGGTTGTACTGCCGGGCTATTTTCTATTTGGTATCAGCATCGGGTTGAATAACTTTATCCGCTCCTCCGGGCACCCCAAAACAGCTATGGCTACGCAATTTATCGGGGCGTTTATCAACATTGTGCTGGGGCCGCTGTATATCTTTGTATTTGGCTGGGGCATTCAAGGCGCGGCGGCGGCTACAGTCAGCGGGCAGACGGTTTCATTCATCTGGGTCATTTTATTTTTTACCGGCCAGCGCAGCTTTTATAAATTACACTGGCGTTTTTTCCGGCTCAAAAAATACATTGTCTTAGACAGCATGGCCATTGGTTTTTCGCAGTTTGCGTTTCAGCTGGCGTCCAGCACGCTCAATGTCATTTTGAATCATTCTCTGCTTAAATACGGCGGAAACTTGGCTATTTCGGCGGTGGGGATTGCCGTCAGCGTAAATACGCTCGTGATGATGCCGCTTATTGGGCTTTCTCAAGGCGCCCAGCCGTTAATTGGCTACAATTACGGCGCCCACAAATACGCTACCGCCATTCAAACGCTTAAAATGGCGATGCGCTGGGGCGTGGGGATTACAACGGTTGGATTTATCTTGCTGGAGGTATTTGCCCGGCCGATTGCCTCCGTATTCAACTCCGACAACGAAGCCCTGGTCGGGCTGTCTGCCCAGGTAATCCGGCTGTTTAACTTGCTGCTGCCGCTGGTCCCCCTGCAAGTGCTCACAACCAGCTTCTTCCAAGCCATCAACAAACCGTTGAAAGCGGCCTTTTTAAGTTTGTCGCGCCAGGTATTGTTGGTCATTCCGCTTGTATTGATTTTGCCGCTTTTCTGGGGATTGACCGGCGTATTTTTGGCCCCGGTCTTTGCAGATGCGATTTCCGTTTCTATGGCGGTGGTCATGATTAAAAGCTTTTTTGACAAACACGGCCAAAACTTCTTCTTCAGTAAAAAGCATACCCCGGCCCACAAAGCGGCGGCTTAAACGCGTTTTTATTTCCAACAACCCGCCTAAAAATCCCGGTCTTTTCGGCCGGGATTTTTAGTGAGTTAGGGAAGCACTTCAAAGGATATTTCCTGTTTTTCCAGTCCGCAGGATACGCGCAGCCGGTGTTTGCCGGGCTGGAGCGTCCACCAAGTTTTACAAGCAGTGCCCGGCAGTGTTTTACCGTCCATTTCCCAGGAACAAGCCGCTTGCGCACACTCGGCCTGCAGTTTAATGGCCTGCGAAGCCCGCGCCACCGAAGGATCCAGTTTAAACACATCGGCCGCCGAAGGCGACAGCATGCGAAGCCCGGTAATTTCCGGCTTATGCTGGCCGCTGCAGCGGGCGGGCAAATGCTGGGAATCAAATACTTCTTCTTTGGTATGCGCGCAGCCGGGGCCGGCTAATAATCCGCTTTGGGTACAAACCAGCGCGCGCGTAATACCCGGCGGAATTTCAAACGGGCCGGCCGGATATTTCTGCTGCAGATACACGGCCAAATCGTGCATAATCGGCCCGGCCCCGGTAACGCCGGAAACTTTCTGCATAGGTTGGGCATTAAAATTTCCGACCCATACCCCAATGGTCCAGCGGGGAGTATAACCTACGGTAAAATTATCTTTGTAATCTTTGGAAGTGCCCGTTTTGGCGGCCAAGGGAAAAGCCATAAAAAGAGGGGAATTCAGTCCAAAAGCAGGCGCCCGGGCGTTATTGTCGGACAGGATATCCGTAATCAAATAAGCGGTTTGCTCGCTAAAAACACGGGTTTCACGGCCGGGCAGGGTAATAACGGGGTTCAAGGCCGCTGCTACCGGTTTATAAACGCCCCCACGCGCCAAAGCGGCATAGCTGTTGGTCAAATCCAATAAACGCACTTCTCCGTTGCCAAGCGCTAATCCAAGCCCATAAAAATCGGCCGGTTTATCCAGCGTGGTGAGTCCCGCCCGGCGCAGCAGCGCCAACAAATTGGACGCACCCGTCTTTTCGGCCGCTTTCACCGCCGGGATATTATACGAGCACGCCAGCGCTGTACGAACGGATACCTGCCCGTGATAATTTTCATCGTAATTGCGGGGTCTAAACCCCCCCTCAAAAAAAGTATCTTCATCGCTAAGCAGGGAGCCGGGCGTCAGTTTTCCTTCTTCAAAAGTAAGCCCGTACGCAAACGGCTTAAGGGCGGAACCCGGCTGGCGCAACGCGCGCGCGCCGTCCACCTGCCCGTTATTTTTTTCGTTATAAAAATCGGCCGAGCCCACATAAGCCAAAATACCGCCGGTTGCATTGTCCAGCACGACTACGGCGGCATTGGTTACATTTTCCTCTTTCAGTTGGGAAACATAATTTTTAACTAACTGCTCGGCATAAAGCTGCAGTTCCCGGTCCAGGGTGGAAACAATATCCCGTGTGTCCGGTGGCAGCAAGCCATATAGAAAACGCGTAAAATGCGGGGCGTCAAACGGACGGGAAGCCGATTTTAATTCCAGCTTCTCCGACAGGGCAATCTGGTACATTTCTTCGTCTATAAATTCATTTTCCCGCATTCGTTTAAGCACCCAGTCGCGCCGTTTGAGCGCACGCGCAAAATGCTTCAGCGGATTATAATAAGTGGGCGATTTGATAAGCCCCGCCAAAAACGCCGCCTGCGAAAGCGACAGTTCCGAAGCGGAAACATTAAAATAAAACCGGCTGGCGGCTTCTACCCCCTGCGTCAAATTGCCCAGTTCCAAGAGGTTAAAGTATTCTTCTAAAATTTCCTCTTTGCTCATTTTGCGTTCCAGCAAAAGCGCATTGTATGCCTCTTTGGCTTTGCCCCACAGCGTCCGCGGCCGCGGTTCCAAGGCGCGGGCCAATTGCTGGGTAATGGTGGAAGCGCCGGACACAATTTCCCCTTCCGACGCATTCTGCCACGCCGCCCGCAGTACGGCCTTTACATCTACCCCCGGATGCGAAAAAAAGCGTTTATCTTCCGCCGCCAGCACCGCCGCAATCAGCCAGGGCGAAACTTCTTCCAGCGGCACGGGCAAATAATAAGTGTCGTTTTCCGACAAAAAACCGCGCATCGGGGCGCCGTAGCGGTCGTAAATTTGTTTGGAAGGCGATAAAAAAGCTTCTTCCCCCCATACCTGGCAGGGAAGAAGCATTAACAACAACACCTTGCAAACCCAAGTCCGCATTATTCAATCACAAGCGTCCCGGTAGCGCTGCGGCCAAATACCGCCGGCTCATACATCTGGCTGGCCCATACGCTCGGATAGGCAAATCTGCCCGCTACCGAAGCCGATACCAAATAAGAATACTCGTGCGTACCGGCCGGCAGGTAATCGGCAAAGGCGGCGATGCGGTCGTCGTATTTTTCATCGCGTTCAAAGCCGTTCCACTGCGGCGTATCCAACAGCGCCGCCTGCTCCTGCGATTCGGTTGCCAGCGAAGTATTGATGATTTCAAACCCAGCCGGGATAAAATCCTCCACCACCACAAAATGACGCGAAGCGGCGTTTTTCACACGCAGGGTAACTTTGTAACGCTCGCCCGCTACAATTTCGGAAACGGGTTTCCCGTCCAAAGTGGTAATTTCGCGCGAAACCGTAAATCCGGCGTCCACCGGCGTCGGATACGAGAGCGGCTCGTATTCCTGCCCCAGCGTATAGTACAGCGTACCGGCGCCGTTTTTGGCAAAAGTAACACGCGTTTCCGTGCCGCTTCCGTACGCTTCTGCAAACGGAACGGACGCCGTTTTCGCCTCTATAGAACGCCCTTTAAAAGCGGCTTCCAGCACCGCTTTGGCCCCCAGTTTGGCCGAAGCGGCGTAATCCGGCTCCACGCTTTCCATCGTTTGATAATAGGTGTTCAGCGCCATAAACGCCGCCGCATTGACGCTGGTGTTATTCCAGTGCCCTTGCGCGTTAAGCTGAGTAAGCAGCCAGGAAGCCGTTTTAAACGCATCATTAAACGGCTGTTTGGCAAACAGCAGTGCGTCTAACGCCAACGCGCTGGCCTTCACATTACCCATATGCAGCCAAGGCATTTCTTCCGGCGCGTCAAAATAAGCCGCCTGCGGCGTGTAGGCAATATGATTCAGCAAGGACTGGGCTATTTTGGCTTTGACAGTATCCGCATTTTCTCCCGCCTGGGCCGCTTTTAACAAGTAGGCCTGCGCCGGCAGCGGCAGGGAACCCAATTTGCCATAGAGGTTATTAAATGCACTCTGCACATTTTTTCCATACAAGGAAAGTGCATACACCGCATAGGCGCGGGCGGTTTCCGTTTCCAGCGAAGAATAGCTGTACGCTTTCTGCACTTTATCCGAAAACGCCCCCTCCAACCATTGTGCCGCTTTGGCCAACGACTTTTCCGGTACGGTATAGCCGGCTTGCTTGGCCAGATAGTTTACTTCCAGCACATAGGCCGTTACATACGGGTCCGGGCGGGAATTCTTCCAATAACCGTACCCGCCGGCCGCCGATTGGTATTGGACGGCTTCGTCCAAAATATCCTGCACCTGGGTTTTGAGCTGTGTCAAATCGCCCAGTTTAAAATCCTCCACCAGCTGCGCCCCGGTTAGTACCGGAATAATTTTGGACATTTTCTGCTCCAGGCAGTCGTACGGATAGGTCATTAAATACACCATAGACCCCTTTAAATTGAGCAAAGCCGTGGACGCCAGCGACAGCGTAATGCGGTTATCCGCCGACGGATTTAAATTGCCGGGTTTATCCAGCAGTTCTTCCTGCGAGGTTACCGTGGAAGCATACACCGCCAGGTTTTGTTTTTTCTCCACCGGCGACACCATAAATTCCGCCCGTACGCCGTCCGAATCTTTTTTGGCTTTGACGCTAAACGACACTTGGGCCGCACCGTCGGCCACGGCCTGGCAGGGCCAGGTTACTTCGCGTGCTTTGCCCAGCGGTACTTGAACCGTCTGCTGGGCAGCACCCGTCAGTTTAACGGCTCCCTCAGCGGCAGCGGTAACGGTCATCTCGCCTTTTTTGTCCTCGTAATTATAAACCACCGCCCCGCAGGAGAATTGGTCCCCTTTGCGGGCAAACCGCGGCAGGTTGGAGGTAATCATTATCGGTTTGGATACCTGAATTGCCGTTTCCGCCGAGCCAAATTCGTCGGCCGTCATCGCCACCGCCATAATGCGGAATTTGGTCAAATTATCCGGCAATTTAAATTTTACTTCGGCACGGCCCTTTTTATCCGTCGTTACCGCCGCGTTGAAATAAGGCGTAAACGAGAAGTTGGAACGCAAGTCCGCGCCGCCCAGTTTGGCGTCGGCCGATCCGCCGCCGCCGCGGTTTTCGCCTTTCTCTCCGAAATTACGCTGACCAACCACATACACGCGGTTATCCATCGTAAACACCGATATCGGCCGCGAACCGTAGAAGAAGTCAAACAAATCCGGCGTTTTATAATCGGTTAAGGCCAATACGCCTTCGTCCACCGCCATCACTACTACTTCGGCAGGTACATTTTTGGCGTTGGCCTTGGCCGTGATTTTTAAGGTTACTTCTTCGCCCGGCAAATATTCCGTTTTATTGGGTTTGATAACGGGTTTGATTTGTTTGGAGTCGGGCTGCACCGTCAAGTTCACATACCCCACTTTGCCCTGCGGTTTTCCTAAATCCAGGCCTTTATCGTCCACCGGGTCGGCACTGCGTCCGCGCACCAGCGTTACCCCCACATACACATTGGGCAGGTAGGAATTTTTAATCGGCACTTCAATATAATCGGCCCCGCCTTTAACGGGCGTAATCCAAGCGTCTAAAATACCTTCCCGTTCCACCGTTACCAGCGCCAGGGCTTGTTCATACGGCGATTCCACCGAAATCCGCGCCGTTTTGCCGGGTTTATACGAATTTTTATCTTGTTTCAGCACCAGCAAATCGTCATCGGTTTTCTTCCAGTAGGCCTGGCCTTCCCCGTACACAAAAATATTAAATCCGCCCAATACTTTGCGCCCGGATTTATCTTCGGACAGCAAGGTAACATAATAACTGCCGGATTCTTCGGGGGTAAAGCTCAGCACGGTGCCCTTTTCGCCCACTTTTAAAGTTTGGGAAGGAAAATCGGTCACTTTCTTTTCGCTGACCCATTCCAACCGGCCCGAAAGCCCCGTCTTGCGCACACTATACCATTGTTCTTTATAAATCTGGGCCGTAACGGACGCTTCCGTGCGTTTTCCTTCCGGCGTTACCGCCACAATCTCCGCCTGGACCGGGTCGCCCAATTCCACCCGTTCCGACAGCAATTTACTGCCCAAATAAAAATCTGCCGGGTGTACCAATACCGACGAGCGGGCAAATAACTCCTGCCGGGCAGGCGACTGCACCCCCAGTTCTGCATACACCCGCACCGGGAACGAAACCGACGGCATACGCGCCGAGAACGCAAGCGCGCCTTTGGCATCTAACACGCCGGAAGAATTCAGCAGCAATTTGCCGTTTTCTTTATATTCCTCTTCCCGCAGGAAATAAGGCGTAAAGGTATAACCGTCAAATTCTTGCGGTTCAAACCAGGCCATTTCACGGCGCAGCGTCCACTGGGCGTTAGCGTCCGCCAGCGGAGAACCAAAATTATATTGCGCCGAACCAACAAAAGAAGCTTCCTGCCCGGAGAGGTAATTTTCCGATTCCGGACGCAGGTTTACTTTAAAATCGGCCTGCTTTACCGCTTCCACCCGGAATGAATAATACGCGCGGGACACTTCTTCCGACGCATTTTTCACAAGCGGCGTAAACGAAGCCGTCCAGGAACCGGTAAAAGCCGTTTTGGGAATATCAAACTGCAAATCAAAAGTACCCATACCCGAAGAAACCGTAACTTCTTTTTTAAGGACTTCTTCGCCGCGGGCATCGGTAATTTGCACCGTTCCGCGCACGATATCGGGCAGCTGCCAGCCGCCGTCCTTCATAAAGCGGGAAACCCCTTTTAAATATAAGGTTTCGCCCGGGCGGTAAACCCCGCGGTCGGTAAACAGGTAGGATCGGACATACGCTTGCTGCGGATTATAATCGTAACCTAAATTAAACCGCCACGGCTCCAGCCCCTGGTTCCACAAATTGCTCACAACCGCATCGCCCCCCGCGCTGGAAACGAACGCATAAATCTCCGGCTGGCCCCAGGAAGTAACACCGGCGTCCAGTTTGGCCCAGCCCGGCGCGCGCGCCAGCCCGTTCATATCGGTACTGCCGGTCCATAAGATTTTATTATCCTTTCCGCGCAGTTCCACGGCCAAGTTGGCCATTGGTTCGCCCGTCTGCAGCGAAGTGGCCCACAGCAAAATATCCTCCGGCGAGGTTTTAAAAGTGATTCCTACATCCGTGATATTGTCCGTAGAAGACACCCAACAACCTTTCTCGCCGTATTTTTTGCCGGTCAGTTTTACCTGGCTAAAGACGATACTGTCCTTGGCCGTCGGATTAAATTTATTTAAATCTATAAAAGTTTTTAAGGTGCGGTCTTTTACATCTTTAAAGGTATAATTGCCCGAGAAAGTCGGGTCCGACAGCGGCTTCTGCGCACAGTAGCCGCTGGAAGCTTGGTCAAACGGGACGAAATTTTCTTTATTAAACCGCGCCCCGCGCACCGGCAGAGAAGGGGTATTCATCAAATCAATCGGCAGCCGAGGGCTTAAATAACTTTCCAAGACGCCCAGCCCGCCGGAAAAATCCGCCGCCGGACAGTAGCCGTTGTTGGAAACCGTCAGCCGATAATCCTGCCCAAGCGCGTTGCCGTAAATATCCTGCAGTTCTTTCCCCAGCGTAACCGTTACGGACTGGCCGGGCTGCAAATCCAAAAACGCCAGCGGCGTGCGGAAATACGCCTTGCCGGTTTTCGCGTCCACCGCGTCGGTACCCAAGGCATTCAGTTCCTGCTCCGACAGTTCCCGCTTGGCCGAGGCGGGCTCCACTTTAGCGGCGGCCACCAGTTCGCGCATACGCACCGGCGCGGAAAAATCAATGGACGGCACATACGGCAGGCACCCGTCTTTTACTTCGCCCATAATGCTTAAATCCGGATAGGTGTAAAACTGGGTTTGATATGCTTTAGCCATACCCAAAGGGCCCATGGTGCTCTTCAGCCCTTCTTTAAGCGTCAGCGTATATTGGGTTCCTTTCTGCAGCGTATCTAACGAGTTAATGGCGATGATTCTTTCTTTGTTTTGGTAATATGAAAAATCTTTATCATACTCCAGCGGACTAATCGGCCGGATAATCAGCGGCAGATTCTTTTTAACAGCCGGGCGTTTATTTTTAGAAAGCCCAATCTTTTCGCTCAGCGTCGGCTCCGGCTCCTGCATATAGGAAAGTTCCACATAATCCGAGACGGTCTGCATATCCACCGGCATATTAAACACTACATATAAAGTGGGATACAAATTAATCCAGCGTTCGTTGTTGGTGGGACGGACGGAGTTAACCTGCGGCAACGCGGTGGTAAAATCAAACGCATAATCCTGCGCCAGTTTCTGCCCGGATACCGCCGATTTGAACCCGGCTTTTAAACGCACGGAAAAACGGGTGGAAACGGGCCAGTCTTCGGCCGGTTCAAACAACAGGGTCTGCGTGCCGCTGTAGCGGCAGGAACCTTTAACGGAAGGAGTAATAGTAATGGGGCAATTGTCCGAAGCAAATTCGCTCTTTTCACCCAGCGCCGCCACAGGTTGGTTAAAAGTAAGCGTAACCGCCTGGCGGCCGGTATAGTTCAGCTGGCCTTTGGGCGCAGCAGATAAAACTTTCAGCGCGGGCGCCGCAAACAAAACGCCGCACGGCAGCAATAACGCCGCGGCAAGTGCGCCCAAACGCAGGGTAAAACGGGTGTGTTTCATAAAAGTTCCTCCCAACAAGATTATAACCATTGTAGCATTATTTGGAGTTAGATTCACGCCCTAAAAACAAACAGACGCGCCTGGTTAAAAGCGCGTCTGTTCCGTTACAAACTAAAAGATATTTAGGGAGTTTCCGGTTTCTTTTTCCCGCCAAATAAAACCTGTAAAAAGTTCCGCTCATCGGGCTGTTTGTCCGCCTGTCCGTACCCGGTATATTTTACAGGCGGTTCCACCGTAGAAATACCCTGCACGCGACGGATTAAATTGTTGCCCGTATCTACAAAAAATAACATATCGTGCCGCGTAATAGCCAGCGCCCCCGGATACGCCAGTTTGGTGTCCCAGGCGTCCAGTCCGTCCCCGTTGTATCCGCGTTCGCCGCTGCCTACCACCGTTACCACTTTGCTGTCCATACGGCTCTCCACCGTCAAACGGCGGATTCGTTGGTTATCCGTATCCGCGATATACAGGCGGCCTCGCTTATCTATCGCCAACCCGGTAGGGTTGCTAAAAGCGCTGTCGGTACATTTGCGGTCCCCTTCGCCGGAAAAGCCCCGCTTTCCCGTGCCGGCAATCGTAAAAATCAACCGGTGGCTCGGTTCCACCCAGCGCACTTGATGGTTGCCCGTATCGGCAATAAATAAATTGCCGCGGGCGTCAAATACCAGGGCGGAAGGTTTACTCAGCCGGGCATTTTCGGCCAGTTCCCGGTCGCCGCTGTTGCCTGGTTCGCCCGTTCCCACTACATTGACCAGAAAACCGCTGTGGCGGTCTATCTTGCGCACCAGGTTATTGCCCGTATCCGCAATATGCAGTTCCCCCTGCGGACTGACGGTTACCCCCGTCGGATTATTTAAACTGGAAGAAACCGGCCGCAGGCCGTTTCCGTTATATCCTTTGCGGCCGTCCCCGGCAACCGTATAGAGATATCCTTTCGGGGTAAACATACGAATCCGCTGGTTGCCGGTATCTGCAATATACAAATTGCCCAATGTATCAAACGCCAGCCCGGTAGGGCCGTTCAGCGTGGCCATTTCGGCGTTGCCGCCGTCGTTGTCAAACCCTCTTTTGCCGGTACCGACAACGGTGTCAATTTCCCCGGTGCGGGCGTCCACCCGGCGCACGCGGTGATTGGCCGTATCAGAAAAATAGATATTGCCGCGATTATCCACCGCAATTCCCATTGGGCTACCCAGCCGGGCCTGCAGTGCGTCGCCGCCGTCCCCCGCATACCCGCGCTTGCCCGGCACGCCGGCGGCATCGTCTAGCTGTCCCGGGCGCGATAGCGCCAAGCCACCCGCGCAAACGCTGATAAACAATAAAGCACTCAAAAATACACCGCGTTTTACTTTCATAAATTCTCCTTATTTTATGGTAACAAAACACGCTTCCGCTGGCAACCGTAAAAATAAGACCGCACACAAGCCGCTTTTTGCTACAATAATAATGAGGGAGGATTTTCCTCCGCTAAATTTCCGCTCCCGACCGGGAGCAAAAAGGAATCCAATCTATATGATTATATTATTTTTGAACTGCGGCAGTTCTTCGGTCAAATACAGCGTTTACGACTGGGACCAGAAGAAAAGTCTTTGCGCCGGTGCGGTAGAACGAATCGGCATTGAAGGGTCATTCATCTCCCAGGACCGCAACGGTTATCCCACCTTTGAGCTGAAAAGAAACTGCAAAGACCATAAAGACGCTATCAACCTCGTTATTGAAACTTTAACCGATAAAGAACACGGCGTTATTGAAAATATCAATGTTATCAGCGCCGTGGGCCACCGCATCGTACACGGCGGGAAATTCGCCAAATCCGTCATTGTAGATGATAAAGTGGTGGAAGAATTGCGCAATATCTCGGACTTGGCACCCCTCCACAATCCGGCCCATATCATGGGGATTGAAGCCGCCCGCGCGCTCCTGCCCCATGTAACGCATGTGTGCGTAATGGATACAGCTTTCCACCAGACCATGCCGGCTTCTTCCTATATGTATGCCCTGCCGCGCAGCTGGTACACGGATTATCAAATTCGCCGCTATGGCTTTCACGGTTCGTCCGTGCTATATACTTCCCGCCGGGCTGCGGTGCTTTTGGGCAAAAATGTAGATGAAGTAAACACCATCGTCTGCCACATCGGGGCCGGAGCCAGCGTAACCGCTGTTAAAAACGGGCAGTGCCTGGATACCAGCATGGGGCTTACCCCGCTGGAAGGGCTGGTTATGGGTACCCGCTCAGGCGATATGGATCCGTCCATTTGTTTCCATATGATGAAAAAACTCAACATAAGCCCGGACGAAATGTATAAGATTTTAAACAAAAAAAGCGGTATGTATGCACTGACGGGCGACCGCTTTGCTGACCAACGCGATGTACGCAAGGGAGCCGCCAACGGCGACGAGCTGTGCAAACTGGCGCTGGATGTGGAATGCTACCGTGTTAAAAAATACATCGGGGCCTATATGGCCGCGCTGGGGCGGCTGGACAGCATTGTGTTTACCGCCGGCGTAGGCGAACGCGCCACCAATATCCGCGAAATGATTTTAAAAGGATTGGAAAACTTCGGCATTGTGCTGGACGAAGAACGCAACAACGCCGCTGACACCAACAAAGCCGAATGCTGCATTTCGGCCGATAACTCCAAGGTGAAAATCTTTGTCATACCGACGGACGAAGAAATTGTAGGCGTGCAGGACATCGTGGCCCTGCTGGCCGGCACTTACGATGTGTACACCAAGTTCCGCTATATCTTTCAGGAGAAAGATTACCGCAACAAACTGCGCGACGCCGCCTTTATAGAGGAGGTTAAAAAACGACCTTTCTTGTTAAAAGCCGCTATCAACCTCCCCGAGCAGTTAAAGCAGGAGTTAAAAAATTAGCTTTGTTTACGCCCGTTCGCTTATCCGAACGGGCGTTTTTAATCCAATTTGCAAGCAGTATATGCAGTACCCTCCCGGCCGTATATAACGCGCCGGGCCAGCAAGTAGCAAGATGATAAAACTAAATGATAAATGGAGTAAAAACTATGTTCTTACCGAAAGAAGTAAAATTCTTTGACTTATTTGACAAACAGGCCGAAAATATCGTCCGTGCCGCCGCGTTTTACAAAAAACTCGTGGACAACGGCGAATTTACCCCGGAAAATGTACGCGCCATGCACGAAATGGAACATTATGGCGACGAATTAACCCACACCACTATCAACACCTTAAACGAAACCTTTATCACGCCTTTTGACCGCGAAGATATCCTGGCGCTGGCCAACCGGCTGGACGATATCGTGGACGGCATTTATTTAATTACTAACCGCTTCCACCTGTACAAAATCCAAAAGCCGACCGAATTCAGCCGCAAAATGGCAGCCACCATTGAAGCCACCACCAAAGCGCTTCAAAAGGCGCTGGCCTCGCTGCGGAGCAATAAGAATATGAAAGAAACGCTCCACCAGTGCGTGGAAATAAACCGGCTGGAAAACGAAGGCGATGTCCTGCGCGATGAAGCTATTTCCTATTTATTTGAAAACGAAAAAGATCCGCTGATGGTCATCAAGCAAAAAGAACTTTATGAAATGGCAGAAGTCATCACCGATTACTGCGAACATGTGGCCAATATGGTGGAATCTATTTTGGTTAAAAACAACTAGGAGCCCGTATGCTTTGGATATTATTCTTAATTATTCTGGCGTTGTTTTTTGACTATCTAAACGGATTCCACGATGCGGCTAACTCAGTAGCCACGGTGGTATCTACCCGGGTGCTTTCGCCCAAAGCGGCCGTAGCATGGGCGGCCTTCTTTAACTTTGTGGCATTCCTGGTGTTCCACACCGGCGTAGCCAAAACCATTGGTGCGGGCATTGTGGATATTCAGATCGTAGATTCCAACCTGGTTTTTGGGGCCCTGATGGGGGCGTGCATTTGGAATATCCTTACCTGGTGGTGGGGACTGCCGTCCAGCTCCTCGCACGCGCTGATTGGCGGGCTCATTGGCGCGGGGTTTGTAAAAGGCGGTCTGGACGCCCTGGTGGCGGGCGGAATTTTAAAAACCGTGTTGTTCATTTTCCTTTCGCCACTGTTGGGTTTTCTGCTCAGCGTGCTTATCGGTATTATCGTGTTCAACCTATGCCGCCCGTGCAACCCGTATAAAGTGGACCACTGGTTCCGCAAAGGGCAGCTCCTTTCGGCCGCGGCCTATTCCTTGGGACACGGCGGTAACGACGCCCAAAAAACCATGGGGATTATCAGCATGCTGTTGCTGGGCGGGCTGGCCGGAAACGAAGTCGCCCCGATACGAGACTTTCTGCTGACCCACGAAGAAATGCACGCCGCCGCTGAAGGCGCCTTTATTGTGCCGCTTTCCGTAGTGCTTTTGTGCCATGGGGCCATCGCTTTAGGCACCTTGTCGGGCGGGTGGAGAATCGTTAAAACCATGGGCCAAAAAATTACTCGCCTGCGCCCGGTGGACGGTTTTTGCGCGGAATCCGGTTCGGCCATTTCGCTCTTTATCGCTTCCGTATTGGGCGTACCCGTCAGCACTACGCATACTATCACCGGGGCCATTGTGGGAATTGGTTCCTTGCGCCGCTTATCCTGCGTACGCTGGGGCGTAGCCAACCGCATCGTATGGGCTTGGTTTATTACCATTCCCGCCGCGGCAATTATTTCGGCCCTCAGCTATCTGTTAAAAACCTGGCTGTTTTAACGGCCTGTTTCTATCCGAATATAAAACCGGGGTTTGCAAAAACCCCGGTTTTCATACCCACTGAAAGTTATTTGATCATACCGCCTGGGTGTCCGTTCGCAATCGCTTTGCAAATCTCCGACGCACCTGCTGTAAGGGGAACAACTTATACAATCAACCAAACGATTGTCCGACGGTTAATTTACAACAAAAATCCACCGGCTAAAACGCTAGGGGAAAGAAAAGAAAAAATTGAATTACGGAAGAGGTATTTGTTTTTGTTTATCCTGGAAGAAATGAATTAACAGATTCCACTCCTCAGCGGCCTGTTTATTGGCCGCAAATTTGGGGGCGAAACCCTGCAATTCCTCTATAAAGAGTTCCCGCAGTTTCACAGTAGAAGTGATGGCATTTTCGGCCGCTTCTTGGGCGGCGCGAATGGCACTGTCCTGCATGGCTTTTTTCATGGGGCCATAGTATTCTACGCAGTCTATTTGTTTTCCGCAAGTGTTCAGCGCCTCGCGCACTTCTCGGTATAACACCGCTATATGCAGTTCCTGCCAATCCACCGGCCCGGAAAACACCCCGTGCATTAATACTTTCAGCAGCCGCACCCGATCCCCGCTGCTCAACATAGGCAGAAAAAAACTATCCAACCGATATGCCACCGATTCCCCCAACAAAGACAAAAAAGCCGGGCTTTTTTGATAATTTCCGCCAGGATAAGAGGAATATTGATACCGCTTTTTATATTCAGCGTCCGCGTCTTGTTGGGCAAACATCAACTCTTTTTCCAACACATCCAGGGTGGTCTTACTCAGCTTAACCCCTTCCCGAATGCGGTGCACCAATACAATCAGCCAGGAATTAAGCCCCAACATATTGCCTTCGTCCCAGCGGTATTTAGCCACTGCTGATTTGCGCCAGGCCTGTTTTAACAACACCCGGTTCAGCTGTCCGTCCTCTAAAATAAACGCTATGGGATCTTTCCGTTGCGCAGATACCCCCAACGCCCGCTGCAATACCAGCCGGCTTTGGCCGCGGGCCACCAGCGCTTCTATAGTTGCATTAGAAAGCGGTTTTAACGGTTTAGCAGATGCTGCCGACGAAACGCCCCGCCATACACGAACTGGATTTTTTTGCGAAAACCCGGCGGAAGAACACAGCGTTAGAAAAAGGAAACAGATAAAAATTTTTTTCATAGGAATTTACCTATATTTTGTAAAAAATCCATTTTAAAAACCAGGGCCTTTAGACCTATTTTTCCCTAGTACCACCGCCTCGGAGTTTTCCGCCGGAAAACCTCGTTTTTAACGGGGACTTGATTTTTCTCCGACGGACAATTATACTGTATAAGTAAACACCGTTATTTTATTTGAGGAGCCGGGGGTATGAAAATCACCTTTGCAGGAAACAAAAAAGTAAAAGTTCATGTCAAAGATTTTGACATCATTACCGACCAATCCAAAGAACACGGCGGGGATTCCAGCGCTCCCACGCCCATTGATTTATTTTTGGCTTCTTTAGGCAGCTGCAGCGGCGTATTTGTGCTTAATTTTTTAAAACAGCATAACCTGCCGGAATCCGTCTATCTTACCTTAGAACCGGAATGGAACATCAACGAATATGTAATTGACAAAATTAAGGTATATATCCATGTGCCGCCGGACTTCCCGGACAAATACGAAAACGCCCTGGTGGAAGTAGCCAAGCGTTGCTTGGTGGCGCGGCATGTTAAAATCACGCACGAAATTTCCATCGTCCACGATCCTGCATAAACCTCTTTCCTGCCGGACGAACCCAACTTAGCCCTTATAAAAATTCCCCGCTAAAACGGGGAATTTTTATGAAAATAAAATTCCGGGCATTCCGCCCGGAATCGCTGGGTGTTATAAATTATCTTTAATCGTCTGAGCCAACCGCTTAAGCCCTTCTATAATTTGCTCTTTAGACGAATAAGAAAAATTCAGCCGCATATCGTTAAAAATATTCCCGGCCGGATAGAAATCCACCCCAGCCACATACGCCACTTTATTTTCTATGGCTTTGGCCAGCAGTTTGGCCGCGTCCATATGTTTAGGCAGCGTCAGCCACAGAAAGAGCCCCCCTTCCGGGTGCGTCCAGGAAACACATTTGGGCATATATTCTTCCAAGGTTTTAAGCATTAAATCGCGTTTTTCGCGGTAAGCCGCAATAATCTGGTCCACATGCGCCAGCAATAACCCGCGCCGCAAATACTCGGCCGTGGCCAACTGCAAAATAGGAGAAGTGCATAAATCCATGGCCTGTTTTAAAATTACATATTTGCGGATAACTTCTTCCGGCCCAATAATATACCCCAATCGGAACCCCGGCACAAATACTTTGGAAAAAGTAAACAGCGTAACGACATGATTGCGGGTAGTATCCAACTCGTAAAAAGTGCGGGGAGATTTCCCTTCAAAACGAACTTGCCGGTAGGGAGAATCCTCTAAAATAAAAGTATTGTATTTTTTAACAATTTCCAAAATTTGCAGCCGGCGATCTTCCGGAATAGTAGTGCCGGTAGGATTTTGAAAATCGGGCACTAAATAGACAAATTTACATTGTTCGCCTTGTTGGCGGAGAGCTTCCAATTTGGCTTGCAAATCCTCGGGCAGCACGCCGTATTGATCGCTTTGCGCACCGGTAATGGCCGCACCCGCTACCTGAAACGCCTGCAGCGCTCCCAAATAAGTGGGGCAGGCGGTAATAATGCTATCTCCGGGATTGACAAACAGGCGCGCCGTCATATCCAGCGCCTGCTGAGAAGCCGAAACCACCAACAGCTGCTCCGGTTTCACGGTTATATTCTCGGTTTCTTTGAGCAATTTGATGAGTTCTTTTTTTAAAGAATCCTGCCCTTCGGTAGTCCCATACTGCAAAGATTCTTTAGGCGACTGCCGCACCACCTGGCCCATAATGTCGGCCACTTCTTCCGTTGGAAACAATGTCGGATCCGGCAATCCGCCCGCAAAGGAAATAATTTCGGGACGGGAAATAATTTTTAAAAGTTCTCTGATGGCGGACGCTTTGGAGCGGCTGACCACTTGGGAAAACAACTGATTATAATTCATCTACAGCTCCCTTCTGCTAATAATTTCTTAACTGATATATTGTACAATTTTTAAACTTAAATCTTTGGCAGGAACCGAATGCGTAAGCGCTCCCATAGAAATAACATCGGGCCCGGCCTGGCAGTATGCTTCCAAATTATCTTTATTAACCCCGCCGGACACTTCTATCACGGCGCGGCCGGCAATTTCTTCTTTGCACAGGGCCACTTGCTGCGGCGTCATATTATCCAGCATAATAATATCCGCTCCGGCGGCTAAGGCCTCTTTTACTTCTTCCAAATTCGTAGTTTCCACTTCTATCTTAGGCGTATGGCCAATGACGCTTTTTATTTTTTGAACAGCCGCCGTAATAGAACCGGCCGCCGCAATATGATTATCTTTAATCATTACGCTGTCGGCCAAGCTAATGCGGTGGTTGCGTGCACCGCCCGTGCGAACGGCATATTTATCCAACCGTCTGAGCCCGGGCTGTGTTTTGCGCGTATCCACAATCATCACGCCATACCGCGCGCCCACCGCCGCATACGCACGGGAAGCGGTGGCAATTCCGCTCATGCGCTGCATAAAATTAAGGGCGGTTCTTTCCGCTTTTAAAATAGAGAGCGTCCGTCCTTCCAGTTCCAACACCTTTTCCCCTTTTTTGACGAATTCTCCGTCTTTTTTAAGCGGAGTAAAACGGATTTCCGGATCTACCGCGGTAAAAACTTCGCGGGCCGTTTCCATTCCGCACAGAACCAAATCTTCTTTGGCGCTAATAACAGCTTTCGCCCGGTTCTCGGGCGTAAAAATCGTATCGGAGGTAATATCCCCCAAGCTCAAATCTTCCAGCAGGGCCAGTTCTACAATTTTATCCAGTATCATTGGGTAAGCTCAAACATTTTATCAATAGATTTTTTAGCGGCGGCCGCCAGGGCGGGCGCCACTTCCACCACCTGTTCCGGGCGCGGATCAATTAACGCTTCCAGCGTATTGGCCAATGTATTTTGCTTCATATACCGGCATACGCCAAAAGGCCAAATAAATTTTTTATCCGGATGTTCCGCTTCTAAGCGATTTACCAATCCGAATTCGGTCAGCATGCCAAAACAGGTTGCTTCTGACTGTGCCACATACCCGCTCATACCTTTGGTACTGCCGACATAGTCGCACAGCCGGCACACTTCAATTGGGCATTCCGGGTGAGCAACTACTTTAATGCCCGGATAATTTGCCCGAAGTTTTTGCACATTTTCCGGGCGGTATTTATCATGCACGCAGCAGGACCCGCCGGCCGAAATGATTTTTTTAGGCGTTCCGCGGCGTTCCAATTCCGCCTCTAGATTTTCAGCCATCAGCAAATCGGGCACAAAAATCAGTTCTTTGCCGGGTATCTTCTGGGCGATATCAAATACATTGCCGGAAGTAACGCACGCATCGCACTGGGCTTTTACTTCCGCCAAACTGTTGATATAGCACAAGGCGGGCACACCGGGATATTGAGCCCGGAGTTTTTGCATATCCTCCCCC
Source organism: uncultured Elusimicrobiales bacterium (assembly GCA_944325225.1). Classification (GTDB taxonomy): domain Bacteria; phylum Elusimicrobiota; class Elusimicrobia; order Elusimicrobiales; family Elusimicrobiaceae; genus Avelusimicrobium. Next base: position 54,018 of record CALUZQ010000001.1, on the reverse strand, counting down.
GTCATAGCGTCCGCCAAAGTACAGCCCGCACGCCCGGCCGGAATAAGCACTTTTTTATCCGGGTTGAGAATTTTGGCCGTTTCCGCCATAAACCATACGCCGGCGAAAACAATGATATCCGCGGAAGTTTCCCGCGCTTTTAGAGCCAACTCGTAAGAATCACCCCGATAATCGGCTACTCCATAAACCAAATCCGGCGTAGTATAGGAATGGGCCAAGATAACCGCATTTTGCTCTTTTTTAAACCGGTTAATAGAAAGCGTATAAGGAGCGGCGGCCAGGCAATCGTCATAAGTCCAGGGTGATCCGTCTTCCTTAGAAACAGATTTAAGAAGCCCATAGAGTCTATGGGCTTCTTCGGTAAGCCGGGCTTCGTTTTCTAACCGCTGAAGCATATAAAGCGTTACAGGGTATCGGGCATATCCGCCGGCGGGAGCGCTTCTTCGCTCGTATAAGTAGTGGTGGTAGAGGAAGAAGAGGTGCTCGGGGCGGAGCCGTCCAGATAATAGATATTGGTATTATTGATGACTTTTTTATTAGTCGTTACATTAGAGGAACTGCTGGAAGAGGCGGACTTAGCCGCTGCTGTTTTAGCCGTCTTTTTAGCGGCTGGTTTAGAAGCGCCTTTAAGCGGCGTGGTGGCAGGCGGCAGGTAAGAATCGCCGCAGGCCTGCAGTTCATAGTCGGGAATGGTATCGTAATCGGCGTCGGGCGCGAGGAGGTTGTCAAACTCCTGGTCAATAATTTGATATTTGGCATTTTTGGACGAAGCGGTGTTCCCGTCCGCATTTTTTGTATTGGCGTTGCCCGATGAACAAGCAGCGGCGCCCAGTGCGGCAATACAGGCCGCGAGTAAAAGTTTATTCATAACCCGTCTCCTTTAAATTGCGGGCTGTGCCCGCGCGTTATTTCATTATATATCATATTGGGTACAGTTGTGAAGTTTTCCGCAAAATTTTTCCTATTTTTGAAAAATTTACTTTTTCCCGTCTATTTTTAGTAAAATAAGAAGGTTGTACCGTTTAGGAGGAAACCAAAATACTCATGCAAAGTATCCAACAATTAGGGTCCGCATTCATGGCTTTTTTGAGCGGTCCTTCCGTGCACACTGCATATGACTTGATGAACGGCTTCAATACACTTATTTGGGGCCCCCCCATGATTATCATTTTGCTCTTTTTAGGCATTTATTTTACCATACGGCTGCATTTTCTTCAAAAATATACCTGGCCGGCTATGAAACTTTCTGTTATGAAAGTGGAATCGGAAGGGATGGTAAGCAGCTTTGGTTCGCTGGCGGTAATGATTGGCGCCACAGTGGGAACCGGGAGCATTATCGGCGTAACTACCGCCGTAGCAGAGGGCGGCCCGGGGGCGCTGTTCTGGATGATTGTGGCCGGTTTTTTCAACTTTGCCATTAAATACTGCGAATGTATGGTGGCGTTTAAATACCGCGTTAAACTGCCCGACGGGGAATATGTGGGCGGCCCGATGTATTATCTTTCCAATATTCTCAAACTGAAATGGCTGGCGGTTATCTTTGCCGTCGGCACGCTGCTGATGGGATTTACCGCTGGGAGTGCCCTGCAGTCCAACTCTATTGCCGACGCGCTGCGCGAAGGGTACAATTTAAACCCCTGGTATGTGGGATTATTCGTGGCGGCGGCTACGGCAGTGGTAGTCATCGGCGGCGTAAAACGCATCGCGGCCTATTCCGAATGGCTGGTGCCGATTATGGGCAGCTTGTATTTGCTGATTGCTATCATCGTACTCATTATGAATTTTAGCGATATTCCGCAAGCGGTAATGATTGTAGTAAAAAGCGCTTTCACGGGAAAAGCGGCCGCCGGCGGAGCCATCGGCGTAGGGATTATGGGCATTATCCAGGCCATGATTCCGGCCGTCAGCGCCGGGGTTACCCGCGCGGTACTCGCCACGGAAGCCGGCTTGGGCAGTGCTTCTATTGCAGCAGCAGCAGCCAAAACCCGCAGCGCTACCCAAATGGCCATTATTTCAGCTACATCCGTCTTTTGGGCTATTTTCATCTGCACGCTGACGGGCATGGTTATCGTGCTGGCCGGCGATTGGCAAAACCCCAATGTGTATGCGGCAAACCTCTGCAACAGCGCCTTCAAAACGGTTCCGTATATTGGTACGCCCATTCTGATTTTTTCGCTGGTTATTTTCTCGTTTACCACGATTATCGGCTGGGGATATTATATGGAAAAAGCCCTGCAGTTTTTGTGCAAGGGGGCTAATTTCCTGATTAAACCGTCGCGCATTATTTTTATCCTGCTGGTATTTATCGGCGGCTGGATTGGCACGAGCTTTTCGTGGGATTTTACGATTGTGGATTCGCTGACCCGCACCGCCGAAGCCAACAATTCCACCCGCTTTATGTGGGCCTTGGCTATTTTTACCATGACGATGATGACCGTTCCCAACATTTGGGCGCTGTGGTGTTTCCGCAAAGTCATTATTAGAACGACCCGCAAAAACATCAAAAACATCGTAGGCAAAAAACCCAAAACCGCAGCAAAATAAACTTTACCCCGGCTTTACCGCCGGGGTTTTAATTACAGCCCCGGGTTTCCGGGGCTGTTTTTATATATTCCCTCACACACCGAAAGATATTGAGAAATTTTATCCCGCACAACCGGGGTATTTTTGAATTTTTGCACAAAACGGCCCAAGATTTTCCCCTTCCTGCCGGCAAAAAGCCGATTGCCAGACCGATAACTGTCAAAAAACGCAGCCGCCCTAGCGGATAACCAGTAAAATTTACCCCCAACTTCACGCGAAAAGTACCAAACTGGGTGGGAATTAACCCACAAAACCCCCCGGGTTATGCCCGGGGGCTTAACTGTTAGCGCTCCAAATACAAGCGGCGCTTCAAACGGTCTGGTTCGTTGTTTCTTATTGTTCCGACAAGGAACTGGACGGCGGTTCGGACAGCAGTTTAATTCCTTGGGCGATATTGCGCCCGCTGGGCTGCTGATAAGCATAAAGCCCGAACTCCGGCAAGACGGAAAACAGATGGTCAAAAATATCGCTTTGCAGGGCTTCGTATTCCGTCCAAACCGTCGTATTCAAGAAACAATAAATTTCCAGCGGAAGCCCCTGTGCTTCCTGTTTGAGTTGGCGCACCATAAGGGTAAAGTCCGCATTGTCCGACACGACATACGGCCGGGACGCCAAATATAACTCGGCATAATGGCGAAAAGTACCGATATTGGTTAAATGACGGCCGTTTAAGATATTTTCCTTCACATTCCGCTCGGCATTGAACGCTTTGATTTCAGCTTCTTTTTGTTCCAAATAATCTTTTAACAGCTGAATCTTTTTCAAGCGTTCCAACATGGGCCGGTCCAAAAATTTGACCGTATCCACATCAATCAAAATACTGCGCTGAATACGCCGCGCCTTGGCTTGATACATACCGCTCCAGTTTTTAAACGGTTTGGAAATCATATCGTAAGTAGGCACGCTGACGATGGTCATATCAAAATTCTGCACCCGTACGCTGGTTAAGGAAATATCAATAATGTTCCCATCGGCGCCGGCGGAATCCACGGTGATCCAATCGCCGATTTTAATCAGTTTATTAGTGGTCAGCTGGATACTGGCGGCAAATCCTAAAATCGGGTCTTTAAAAATCAACGAAAATACAGCTGCCAACGCCGATAAGCCCGTGATAATATACATCGGCCGCCGGCCTAAAAGCAAAGAAAGAATAAACAGCCCCGTAATTAAAAATAAAATAATTTTTAAGGCCTGCACCAGCCCCTTAATGGGGATATTGGGGTTGCGGCCGAACAAACGGCCCAGCGTATCCAGCACGGAATTAATCAGCCAGGCAAAACTCAGCACGATAAAAAGACCGGTTAATTTGCCCATCAGCGTAGTCAGCCAGGCCACTTCTTTGGTAATAAAAACTGGATACAAATTAATGGCCGCCAGCGCCGAAACGACTACGCCCACCGCCGTAAAAAACTGATGTTCGGCCATAGCATTAAACCATTTGCCTGAATTGAAACGCGCCACCAGTTTCCCTAAATACTTGTTAAAAAACCACGACGAAAACCGAGCTAGGACATACAAAATAAAAACGAATAAAAACGCCGCTATCAACTGGGCGATAAGCGTATTATACTGATCCGGAATATAGGGCAGTTTCTCTATATACGGCAAAATAAAATTCATACACGCACCCCTTTTTTGAAAAAGTTACTATAATAAGTGTATGAAAAAAATACTTTGCGGCGCAATTTTTGTTTTCCTGCTGGGGGCGTGTTATACGCCGCTGAACAATTCCGGCGTGGCTACCACAAAACCCTGGCTGGAAGTTTCCGGCAAGAAACTGGATTTTGACGGCAAGCAATACGATTCCTGCTATCAATTTAATATCCATTTTTGGCCCCAGGAAGCGGCCGAACAGATAAACTTGCAGGAGGCCTGCATCTCGGCCTGCTGCTGGCGCAGCGATAAGGACGAAGTAACCCTGGATTTTAATAAAAATTTTGACAAGGACCTGTCCTACTACGGCCGCGCCCGCAAATACTCGCCGGACAAGATTACTTTTAAAGTATCCCACTCCAATTTAGTCAATACGACCAAAGTAACCGTATCCCCCAAAGGAGCCGTCAGCAACAGCGGGTTGGTAAAACTTTCCTACAAAGAATACGAAAATCCCGCCCGGCTGGCCCAAATAGAAGCCGCCGCCCAACGCCTGCAAACCCGCCGCAACGCTTATTTGATTGAACAACAGCAACGCCAGGCCGAAGAAACCAAACAAACCAAAAAACACGCCCAAGAAGCGCAGGCCAAAGAAACCTTGGTTAAAAGTTTACTGCTTCGCAAAGCAGGGGCTAAAATTGACGCTTATTTCTATCAGATGAATAAAAATTACCGCCAACAGGGCGCTGTATTTATGTTAAGCGAACGGCTGTTAAGCGTCAGCCCGCTCAACCCCCAGGGGGATTACACCGTTTCCTGCCGGGCCAAAGCGCGTACCGGCGTAAACAGCAAAAAATTGAACAGTTCCACCTTCCCCTGCGGCAAGTGGCGCGTAAGCTTAGAGGACGCTTCCGTCGTTCCGGACGACCGCAAAGCCCTTCAAATTATGGAAAATTGACCTCTTTTTATTTTCCCTTCCACCCGGCCGGGAGTCCGTCCCGCGCCGGTTTTTTTGCTATAGCAGCCCCATTGGTAAAGGGCGTTTCAGTGGAGCCCTGGCAAAATCCGATTCAAATCCAAGAGCAATCCGCATGTCCGCGTATCATCTCTTTATAGCCCGGAAAACGCCCCAGCCGGGCAAATGACCCTAAAAAACCCGCCCCGGATTCGTTCCGGGGCGGGGTAAGCGATAAGGGGTAAGCGATAAATGGGCAGGTTAATAAATAGAATTCCAGTTGCGGGTGGTAAACGAAAATTCTACCCGGCGGTTGGTGCGCCGTCCGTCGCTGGAATTATCCAGTGTAAGAGGGCGGTCTTTCCCGTGGGAATGAATCCGGATACGCTCCGCATTTACGCCGCGGCTGACCAAATAGGCCTTCATCGCCGCCGCCCGGGAAGCCCCCAGCCAATAGTTGTACTCTTCCGAGCCCAACACATCGGTATGTCCTTCCACAATTAAATGCAGCGAGGGGTGGGAATTCATTACATTGGCCACTTTATCCAAGAAAGGATAGGCATAATCCGGTGGGCGGATAGAGTCAAATTCGTAGGTAATCGCCGGCAGTTTAAGCGTTTTAGCCATACGGGCTTCGCTCTGGTTGTAAAGCTTTTGGTTCTTTTTGGCCTGTTCTTCAATAATCGGATCCCTTTTAGCCGGGCGCGGGATTTCTTCGTCCTCTTTTTGGGCAGAAGAACAAGCAAACAGCGCGGCAGAACAAATAAACAACAAAACGGTTCTCAATTTCATAGATTTCCTCCTGTCCCCAATTATAGCAAAAGAGGGACCAAAACGCGTAATTTTTTCTGGTTTCAAAGTTATCCACACACTGTGGATAACCTGTGGATAATTTCGGCTATACTCTACAGTTTTCCACAAAAAAGCGTTTTTTTCGTGAAATTTTAAAGGGTCTTTTCCAAGGGTTGTGGATAACCTCGTTTTTCTGTGGATAACTTCCCGTCTGTATAGGGGGATAATTTAGTTTTTAGTAAATTTTCCGACGAGGATTTCACCTTTCCCCCTTTTGCGCCTTTATTTACAGATTTTAAAAAAAACTGTTGACAAGTTCCGTTTTTTTTGCATAAAAGGGCCTCTTTAACGCATTTTTATTGTTTTTTAAGCTTTATTTTGGTTTGAAACCCAATTTTATCCACACCCCCACTGATTTTGACCGTTCCGGGCTCGGCACCGGGCAGGGCTGTCAGTTCCCCCCGCGAAGCGTCCCAGTTCAAATAAGGGGGGCTAATACGCAAAGAAACGGGAATATAGACATAAGTGCGTCCGTTGTTCAAACGGGCATTTACAGATAGTGTAACACTTCCGTCATTTTCCAAAACGAGCATACGGCCGCTTTGCTGGGGCAGCAATCGCTTTAAAGACACTTCGTCCGCCGGCGCCGTCAAGTACGCAAAATCCAACCCGTCAAACAATCCGTCCGCCGAAGAAGCATAAGCCAAGGCAAAATCTTTGCCGTATTTAAGCCCCAAGTGCTGTAAAGTCCGCTGGGCTAAAGCCAATTCCGGCTGACGGCCTGTCACAAAAACCCGCGCCGAATGGGCAGGCAGCGTCAGCTGTTCCAAGGCATCGCCGCTGGAAGCCAACGCCAGTCCGCCAAATAAATTGGGCTTGGCAAACAGCGCAATTGCCGCCAAGGCGGCACTTTTGCCCTGCGCCGCCAAAAACCGCTGGGACGCATCGGTAAATGTCAGATAATTGGTATCAATATAGGGGATTAATTCCCGCGATACAAATTCTACAATCTTGGCCTGATTCTGATAGTCGGCTTCCTGCAAATCAATCCCCACCACCAGGGCTTTGTGTTTTTCCAGAAACCGCTGGGCTTCGGCCGCCTGGTTAGGGCTGGCACCCAACAAATATACTACGGGATATCGCTTGGAAAGCGGAATGGCTTTTTCGGGCAGAAAAACGGTTAGGGTATGTTTGTTCCCCAATACGGCGGAAGGGAAATGAATGAAAGTTTCCCGTCCGGGACTAATAATCATCAGCTCTTCCTGGGCAAAACCGGAAACGGCCGCCAGCAAACAAACCAACAAAAAATAAATATGTTTCATATTGCCTATTTTACCATATCAATATACACGATTCCAGGACCTATCATTCTCCTGGGTCCAAAGGCCCTTGCCGTTTGCGGTTCAAACAGTTAAAGTATGAATAAGAAATTGATTTGTAGGAGCCGTTTTATGAAAAACCAAACCAATCTGCGCTTTTTGCTGGCGCTAGGAAACACGAAAATCGTGGTGCTCAGAGAACAGGGCGATTTACAGGTGTATTCCTCTCCGGCTGTTGCCCACAAGAAACAAGTGGCGGCCGAACGGCTGGCTGATGCCTTGGCCCTGCGCTAACGCTTTTTAAAAACTCCGCCTGTTGACGGGCGGAGTTTTTATATGCTCTCCAGAAACAGCCGCTTTAAATGGTATAATGAAGCATATGAATAAACGAACTTTTTTATTTCTGCCTGTTCTCTTTGCGGCACTCTCTGTTTCGGCGCAAACCCAACTGGAAAAAGCGCTGCCCCTCTTGCAAAAAAATAACCGCTCCGCGGCCGAAAATTACCAAGTGCTTACCCTGTTCCGCACCGCCAAAGATCCCAATACAGTCTTTGCCGCCGGCGCAAGTTTGGTAAAAACTCCTCCCGCCAAAACCCAGCAGCCCGCCCTTTTTAACCTGGTTTTAAGAACTGACGATCCGTTAAAACAAACCTTTGCCGCCATTATCATTACGGCGATGGGAACCGCCCAGGAAGAACTGCTCCCCATATTGCAAAATGGTTTGGAAAGCAAAGATGCCGTATTGCGCGCCTATGCGGCCGGGGCTTACGGCATTATCAATCCGGACGATAAAAACTATGTGCAAGAAGTGGTGCTGCTCTATATTTTTGATCCGCAATTTGCCGTCCGTTCTATGAATTTATTGGCGGAAGAACCCAAACACCTGCTAAAATACTTAAAACAGGCCGCCGCCAGCCCGGATAGCCAAACCCGTGCCGCGGCCGCCGGCTGGCTGACTACCTTGCATACCGAAGATGCCGCCAAACAATTACTTAAAATGGCCAAAACCGAAGTGGATCCCGCCGTACAAACCCAAATTGCAACCGGGTTGGCCGTTAACCGCGACTATACCCTGCAAGCCGCAGCCAAAGGGCTTAAACAAAATTATAACACCCCCGCCGCCGGCACCTATGCGCTGGCCCTGGGGTTCATGACCGGCAACGCGGCCGATACCATTCGCCGCGGGCTGGAAAGTACAAACAAAAACGAACGCATCAATTCCGCCCGGGCCGCCGCTTATATGGCGGGTGTGTTATCCAACCCGGACGCTTTTAATTATACCTCCGACCGCGCTTTTGATACGGGTTTGCTCAAAAGTATGATCCCCCAGTTAAAAGTGTTGGCTAAAACAGGCGACGACTCGGTAAAAATTTACGCCGATAACGCCCTTCGCCAAATTGAAAAATTAATGCTTTAGAGGTTCTTTTATGAAAGTAAAGAAACTGGATTCCCGCGCCAAACTGCCGCTGCGCGCCCACCCGACAGATTCCGGAGCCGATTTATTTGCACTGGAACAGACGGTCATCCCGGCGCGGTCCATTGTAAAAGTACGCACGGGTATTGCCATTGAACTGCCGGAAGCAACCTCCGGAATTATCTGGGGAAAAAGCTCCGTGGAAAGCAAAGGCATTAAAACCATGGCCGGGCTGGTGGACGCCCCTTACCGCGGAGAATTGCTGGTGTGTATGTATAATTTAAACGAGGACGATTTTGTCTTTGAAGCCGGGCAGAAAATCGCCCAGCTCGTCGTTCTGCCCACCCTGTATCCGACTTTTGAACTAAGTGAGGAACTCTCGGATACAGCCCGCGGCACCGGCGGATTTGGCAGCACCGGCACCCATTAACGGACACCCAGCCGCTTTACCTAAATAAATATCCCCCGGCCATAAGCCGGGGGTTTTGCTATATAATGGATAAGTCCTATTGAGGCCCTTTTAGCCCCTATCAACTGCGTTTATAGCCCGACCCTTCAAAAGAGCGGCACAGATTTTCCGCCTTATCACCAGAGGCCGTGCATACCCGGTCGTCCGGGCGGGAACTTAAATTATTATAAAAGGTAAGCGTATATTTTTGGCCATTTCCAAAAGTTCTTGTTACCACCAGCCGGTCCCCGGCGGATAAATCATAAGTAAAATCCTTAGTTTGATACTGCGTAGCCGCACTGTTCCATTCCCCGCCGCTAAGCTTGATATCCAGCGAAGCGCGCGTGGTCGGCGGTTCGTTGGGGCGTTCATTAATGGAACGGTTCATCGCATCTAAAATAGACCGCCCGTTGATGAATGCTTCTGAAGCACGGCTTTTTTCTACAGCCGTTTCATATTGCGGCAAAGCAATAGAAGACAAAATCCCAATAATCAGCACTACCACCAATAACTCTACCAATGTAAAACCTCGGTTCATAACTTCCTCCTATATCATCAATTTTTCTAAATCATATCCAATTTGGGGCTAGCCCCACAGGCGGCCTGTTTTGCCGCTCCGCCCAGCCAGCCAAGCACTTCAAATCGTTTAAGATTCCGACGCTATCAGCGCGTATCCGTCCACCCGGCCGTCGGCATCTTTACAGGCAAAAACATCCCACCCGGTATCCTCATACAATCCGTTTTCATGCAGCAAGTCCATACGCACCTGGAACGCATTTCCGGCGGCGGAATTTTCAGCCGCTTTAAACATCTGTTTGGAAAGATCCTCGTTGCGGACGACCTCTGTAAAGAAATCGCGTCCCAGCATATTGCTGGTGCGGCGGCCGGTAACTTCCAAAAACGGCTTATTGACGAAAGTTACCTGATAATCCAAATCCATCATCACGGCCGGCATTTCTACATATTCCAAGGTGCGCGCCAGCGAACGGGAGGCCTCGCTAAGCATTTTGCCCGTTTGTCTAAGTTCAATGCGCAAACTGAGCAGCCGGGACATAATCCCCATCAGCTCTTCGGCACCGGGGCCAAAGTCCCGACAGGTTTGGCGCGAAGCAAAACACAGCGCCCCCTGCACTTTACCCGATACATACAGCGGGGCCGCCAGCATGGACGCAAATCCTTTCTCCTTGTGCAAGCAACGCGAGCAATCTGCATTTTCCAAATCCGGAAACATAACCACATTCCCGTCCGGTACATCTACCAGGCATTCTTCCACCGGAAAAGTCATATACCGCTCTATATTCAACTCATTCGGCGTCGTATAGACAATATGGCTCTCCAGCCCGTTTTTGCCCTGATCAAACCGAATGACCAGCCCCACTTCGGCTCGGAAATTTTTTAACCCGAATGCCAGGATTTTATCCACTTGTTCTGTAATAGATAACCCCGGCTCGCTGGCCAGCCGATACAGTTGGTGTATTTTGGTATCGTAAGCCCGCTGCTCTGATACATCTTTTACCCACAGTACGGCTTCGGCCCGGCCGGTAATCGGCGTAACCATCGCTTCAAAATACCGAAGCACGCCGGCAACCGTCCATTCAAATTCAAAGCGGGTGCTGACATTGATGGAAAGCGCCTCTTTGATGGCAAACAACGCCCGGCTGGACGCTTCCTGCGGCCAATAGGTGCCGGGTTTTTTATTCAAGAAAGTTTCCTCCGCCAGGGTATTATCCAAATACGCCAAGTTGGAATATACTTCCAACACCCGGCCATCGCTGTCGGTTTTTAAATACAGCCCGGGCAGCGCCTGACGGACGCTTTTAAGTTCCTGGGCTTCTTTGGAATCTTTGGATGCTTCGTCCAAATCTTCCGCCAAATCCCGCATGACCACCAACGCCGCATCTTTGGAGGGCAAGTCCATAACCGTAACAACCACTTGCGCCTCAAAAGAACTGCCGTCTTTCTTGCGTACGGAGAGTTTAAAGTCCGCTTTTCCGTGGGTGGCGGCTTGCTCCTGGGCGCGGTCCAGCACTTGTTTACAGTGGGCGGAGTTATGGTTTTTGTCAAAGAATAAATCTCTAAACGGCATATGCACCAGTTCGTCATGCGAAAAACCCAGTTTGCGCGTTAAAAATTTATTGCTTTGTTCAATATGTCCAAAGCGTCCGTTTTCAAACAAAACCGAAAACACCACGCCGTCTGTTGCTTCCAACAGGGCGTTGAGCTGAGAGGACCGTTCCTCCAAAATTTTCATAATCTGGCGGTGGAATGCCATATTGCGCATGACAAAGAGATACCGTCCGTCGGTTTCTTTAATAGCCGTTAGGCGCACGGCGGTATTTTCCAGTCCGCTGGCCAAATTAATATGATATTCACGGTTAGCCAAAGAGCCGTCCTGCCGGAGCGATTTTAAATCTTCTTCCAACCGGGGAAGCGAATCGGCATCAAACACCCGCCGCAAATCCTGCCCCAGCAACTCTTCTTCGGACAGTTGGCAAAGCGAGCAGAACAAATCATTGCACACTTCAATTTTCCACCCGTCCCCGCACAGCACATACGGCTCGCTGTTGGGCAGCACCAGCATTTCTTTAGCGGTTTTGCTGATGACCATAGCCGGCGGTGCCGGCGGCGCCGGCGCGCGGCGCAGTTTGGCCGGTTTAGCCGGGGCGGCCGGTTTCGGTGCGCTGGGGGCCTGGGTTTGCCGGGGCTCTAAAAACACCACATAATCGGCCTCTACTGTACCGTCTTTGGCGTCCCGTTTATTGATTGGTACAAAACTGACTGAAAGCGGCATTTTGCCCGTTCCCTGTATGCGGCCGGGGAACATTTGTGCGGCGCGGTCAAAATCAAACACATACTCCATATGGGCGGGATTGCCGGCTTTTAATTGTTTACGCGCCGGCAGCGAAACGGCCGGTTTCATATACACATTACGGTAGAAATTTTTATCCGACTCGGTAAAATCAAACAGGTTTCGGCAGGCCTCGTTCATTACGCTGATGTATCCTTTATGCGTGAGGATAAACGCCGGCGTAACGCTTTTCTCAAAGGCAGAGCGGAAACATTCCCGTTCGGTTTTTACTTCGCGCAGCATACGGTTGGAATGGGTTACATCGCGCACGAAGCACAACACAATGCGCCGGCCTAAATACTTAGACGCTACTGCCGCAAACTCCGCTTCCACCTCGCTGCCGTTCTTTTTAAGAAAATGCACATCTATTGCCGAAGAAGCATCATCGGACCCGGCCAGCACGGCGTCGTATTTGTCTTTTAAGAACATCCGATGATCCTCCGCCGCCATATCCGTAAGCATTTTCCCTTTTACTTCCTGCACCTCTTCATATCCCAAAATGCGGCACAGAGCACGGTTGGCATAAATTACTTTTCCGTCCTCCAAAATCACAATCCCTTCCCGGGCATTTTCCACCAGCAGGGTGTTTTTATCGCTGGCTTCGCGAATTTGTTTTTCCATCTTGGTTTTGGCGGTAATATCTTCCGATACCACCAGCATACAATTCGGTGTGCCGTCCACATTAAATACAGGCGTTTTGACGGTGTGCATAATTTTAACGCCTTCGCTGGCGGTGGAAATAAGTTCCTGCGGGATATCCTGCTCTTTTTTGCTTTCAAATACACGCAAGTCCGCTTCGCGCAAAAATTCCGCCTGGTCCTTATTGATATCCGCCCGGTACGAAGTGCGCCCGATAACGGCATCGGCCATTACCCCAAATAACTCTTCGCTCTTTTTATTCCAGAGGATATATTTCCCGTCGTAATCCTTAACCGACAGCGACACCGGCAGGTTATTGATGACGGTCTGCAAAAAGTTTTTAGCGTCAATAAGCGCTTTTTCCTGGGCTTTTTTCTGGGTAATATCTTCGGCCACCGTCAGCACCATAAACGGCTTGCCTTCTTTATCAAACACGGGGGCTTTAATTAAATGCAGCAAAATCCTGTCCCCGCGCAAGGTGGTGTACCATTCTTCGGGAAATTCCACCATTTTCCCGTCGCGGAAGATGGCCTCTTCCCGCTGGCCGTAGAAATCGTCTTTGGCCTGGTATTCTTTTTCGTCCGGGAACAGTTCATGCGCCCGGCGGTTAATAAAAGAAAGTTTGTCATCTTGTCCGCGGGCATAGATGGCCACCGGCACCTGGTCCAGCAGCGTCTGCAGGAAATTTTTCGTTTCAATCAGCGTGCGTTCCTGCGCGCGTTTTTCGGTGATATCCTCTACCAGTGTTACCACGAACTGCGGCTCGCCTTCCGCCCCGCCCACCGGCACTTTAATCATATGCAGCAGTTTCTTTTCTCCGGAGCCGGTAACATATTCTTCTTCCGGGATATCCAGTGCCTTTCCGCTTTCCAGCAGTTTTTTCTCCCGTTCAATATACGAGTGAACCTGTTCGGGCGTTTCGTGCGGCAAAGAACCTTGGGAATCAAACGCTTTCCCGGAAGTTTCGCCAAAAATCAATTCGCACTGTTTATTGCGAAGCAGCATATGACCGTCTGCCGCGCGGGCATACAGGCCAATCGGCGCGTTTTGCACAATGGCGGAAAGAAAACTGTTCGCCCGGGCAATCTCTTTCTGCTGGCGATGACGCTCCGTAATATCCTCCACAATAGACAATACCAGCGGTTTCGGGCCGGCGTCTATCAGCGGCACTTTAATCATATGCAAAATCTTTTCGTTGCCATTATGGTCCACATAAACTTCTTCGGGGTAATCTTTGATTTTTCCTTCTTCCAGCACCTGCTGTTCGCGGGTACGGTGAAAAGCCACCACATCCGAATCTTGGTGCGGGTGCGGGGTATTGACGCATTTTACATCGGTTTCGCCCAGCACTTTCATACTCTGGCGGTTAAAAAAGGTCATCTGATTGTCGCAGTCGCGGGTATAGAGCCCCAGCGGCACATTGTCCAACACGGCGCGAAGCAGGGTGCGGTTCTGCAGCAAATCCTGTTCATAGCGCTGCCGGAGCGTTACATCTTCATATACGGTTAAAATGGTTTGGCTTTTGCCATTTTCCGACGGAGCCAGCACTTTGGTTACAGAAAGCGTCCGTTCTTCTGCTTTTGCATCTTTATAAGACAGCAGCACATTCTCGCGCGAATGCTGTTTTTCACGCACTTCGGTATCCAGCCGCTGGACCGAAGGGACAATTTCTTTTGGCAGGAAATCATATACCGTATGCCCCTGCGTATCGGCCGCTTTAAAGCCGAACATTTTTTCCGCTGGAGCGTTCCACAAAGTGCAAATCCCGGCAAAATTCTGCACTGTTACCGGTACGGGATAACTATCTATTACCGATCGCAAAAAAGTTTTTTCAGCCGTCAGCTGCTTAAAATGGGGAACGGCTTCCAGCGTCAGCATAATAAACGGCGTAGCAGCCAGAATGCCTGCCCCGGCGCTTACATATACGGTGTCGGCCTTGCGATTAACTAACTGTAAAATAGTTTTATGCGGTTCTTTGGCTTCCGCCATGGCCCGCACCTGCGGCATCGTCAGCCCGAAACGGTCCACCGACGAACCGTTCAAAGCGGAAATTTCTGTATGCAGCACCTCTGCCGCGGCGCTGTTGGCAAACACGATTTTACCCGTTGCATTAACCAATAAAATAGCGGTAGGGAATTGTTGCAAAAAAGCCAGCATCTCCGGAGTAAGCGCCTTAATGACCTGAGCGGCGGGTGCATCTTTTTTAGAAAAAAATGAGAAAAGATTATTAGACATAAGCCCTCTGTCCAAATAGAAAATAAAACAACACGGTTATATCTTAATAAATTCCGCACGGTGTTGCAATATACAGGGGTACGCGTGTGCCCGCGTGCGTACGGAGAGCCGTCTAACCCTTTTTTGTCCGCTCCAAACAGTGGAAACTCCTGCGAAATTTGCTACGATAAACCAACGGAGGAAAATATGAAATACGGTTGGACGGGACTTGCCTGCTTGTTGTTTGCAACGGCTTGCTGGAGCGCGGAAGAAGCGGATTATAAACCGCAAACGCTTCGCCAAACGCCGCAATACCTTTCCACAGATCCGGCCCTGGTGGAGGATACTTGCCCTGGGAACGACATTTTCCAACGGTTTACTTGCACCAAAAAACAAGCGCCGGGATTTTCCTGTTTTGATGTGTACCGCGTGCAGGGAGACCCCATTGACGCCGAACGCTATACCCTGCTGGACCAAACACTGACGGTGGAAAACACTTCCGCCGAGCCGCTGTGCACATTTAACGATGAAATGACTTGCGAAAATTTTTTGAAATCGCTTCTTTTTAACTTGGATTTTTCCTGGTTTATCGCAAACTTTCCCTCCTCCTCTTTTCCTCAGTGCGGCAAAACCTATTCCTGTACGCGCATCGCCTGTTTAAAGCCGCTTTCCCCGGCGCCGGACGGTTCCCCCCGCGCCCAAAAAATTTCCTGCGTGTTTAAGAAAAATCAAATCTATTTCTTAGGAACGGAAATTACCTGCCAAAATAAAAACGCCCCCTCTACCCCTGCCGCCAATTCCGGCCGTTAAACCATTAACGGGCAAACCAAATTGGTATAATGTAAATATGCTTTTTGCCCATCTAAAAACTATTTTTTCTTTCCGTTTTTACCACCGGCTGGCTTTTGCTTCAGCCCGGCAGATGGCGGCCTTTGGCATTTATTTATTTATGCTGTCGCTGATCGTTTTTTACTTCTTTTCCAACGGATATATAGAAAAAAACTTGCCGGTACTGCTTAAAAATTTTCCGCAAGTTACTTTTGAAAAAGGCGTATTAACCGCCCCCAAAACTCCGATATCCGTTACCGTGCCGCAGAGCGATTTCAACCTGGTTTTTGACGCATCGTTAACTACGCCGCCCACGGCCGAACAAATGCTAAAAAACAAAACTTTCCTGCTCATCTCCGGCAACCAGGCCTATATGCTTTCTTCGGGCGGAATCCAGCAAACCGCGCTGCCGCCGACGCTTAACTTTGTTACCTCCCAGGAAAATTTAAACAAAGAAAAAGACACCCTTTCCGAAGCGCTTAGCGCCGTTTGCTTCTTAACTTCGCTGTTGCTGATTCCGCTGCTGATGTTATTTGGGTTTCTGCTGGCAGGGACGGTTGGATTATTTTTTAAACTGTTTTACCAGTCCCGCTTGCCGCGGGCGGTGGTGCTTAAATGGGCGTTTTTTCTGTTGGGGCCGCTGTGCGCGCTGTGGTATGTGCGGCTGTGGTGGAATATCCCGCTGTTTACGCTGGCCCAGGTTATTTTATGTATTATCTATATGCAGCAAATTTTTAACACTTTACCCGAGGAGAGATAAATGCTCATTAAGCTTATTCGTTCTTTCAGCTCCGCCCACCGGCTGCCCCATTACGACGGGCCCTGCCACCATTTGCACGGACACACTTGGAAAGCCGTTTTTGTGATAGAAGGCGAAATCCGGCCGGACGGTATGGTGTGTGATTTTAAAGTCATCAAAAAACTGCTGGACGACAACCTGCCGGACCATCAGCTTCTAAACGACTGGGTGGAAAATCCCACCGCCGAAAATCTGGCTAATTTTTTATTCCAAAAAATCGGACAGGAACTGACCAAACAAAATTTAAAACTTAAAACGCTGGAAATCTGGGAGAGCGACAATGCCGCAGCCGTCGTGGAAGGTTAACGAGATTTTTTATTCTATCCAAGGGGAAGGCAAACATACCGGCATGCCCGCGGTATTTGTGCGGCTGGCGGGCTGTTCTATGAACTGCCCGTTTTGCGACACCCAATACGCCGCCCGGGAAGGAAAAGAAACCGACTCGGCCCACTTGCTGCAAACCCTGGCCCAATGGCCCGCTAAAACCGTTATTATTACCGGCGGGGAACCGGCCGAACAGGATTTGACGGGCTTAATTGCGGTGTTGAAAAAGGCCGGTTATGCCGTGCATTTGGAAACAAACGGCTCCATAGATACCGATGTCAGCCGGGCCGATTTTGTATGCGTGTCGCCCAAGAAATATGTCAGCCCGGAAATGCTGAAAAAAGCCGATGTGATTAAAATCGTCGTCGGGCAGAATACGGATTTAGACGATTTGCAAAAATACTATGCGTATGAAAACACCCACACTCAAATTTATCTGCAGCCCGAAAGCAACAAACAGGAGAATATAGACCTATGCGTAAAACTATTAAAAAATCATCCGTCCGCCCGGCTAAGTTTGCAAACGCACAAGCTGGCAAACATTCGCTGAGCGAAGAAAAAATTTTAAAAAACCTGCGGGAAATCCTCGCCTATATCGGCGATGATCCATCGCGCGAGGGATTGTTGGAAACCCCCCACCGCATCGTAAGAAGCTGGCAGAAATTATTTGGCGGCTACAAAATGAAGCCGCAAGATGTATTAAAAACCTTTACCGAGGGCTCCTGCGAAGAAATGGTCGTCCTCAAAGACATTGAATTTTATTCCACCTGCGAGCATCACCTGCAGCCCTTTTTTGGCACCATTAGCATTGGGTATCTGCCCAAAGGGCGCGTGTTGGGCATTTCCAAACTGGCGCGGCTGGTGGAAGTATTTGCCCGGCGGCTGCAAATTCAGGAAAAACTCGTCGCCCAAATTGCCGACAGTTTAATGGAAACCCTACAGCCCCACGGAGTCATGGTGGTATGCAAAGCCAAACACATGTGCATCAGTTCCCGCGGCATTGAAAAACACAACGCCGTTATGGTTACCAGCGCCATTCGCGGGGCTTTTAAGAAAATGGAAGTGCGAAATGAATTTTTAGAAATGATAAAATAGCTTTCTAAAAACTATGACTAAACCGCTTTTAATGGGCATTATCAACGCTACGCCCGATTCATTTTACGACGGCGAACCGCAAAACAACCTGGATTCGCTATTGGCCAAATGCCGCGACTACGCCGCCGGCGGAGCCGATATTTTTGACATCGGAGGCGAATCCACCCGCCCTAACGCCGAGCCCGTTTCAGCCGAAGAAGAACTCCGCCGCGTACTGCCGCTGATTCAAGCCGCCCGAAAAAAATGGCCGCATATTCCCCTTTCCCTGGACACCGTAAAAATACCCGTAGCCCTGGAAGGATTAAAAGCCGGGGTGTCTATCATCAACGATGTAAGCGGCACGCCGGATCCAGAAATGTTTAATCTGGTGCGGGATTTTAAAGCCCAAATCGTTATTATGCACACGCGCGGTACCCCGCAAACAATGCAGACGATGACGGATTATACAGATTTTCTCGCAGAAGTAAAAAATTTCCTGGCGGATAAAATCCAGCAGGCCGTTTCCTGCGGGCTGCCCCCAGCCGACATTATCATAGACCCCGGCTTTGGATTTGCCAAAACCCGCGAACAAAATTATATACTTTTAAAACACCTGTCCGTTTTTAAGGAATTGGGCGTCCGTATGCTGGTGGGGCTTTCGCGCAAAACCTTTTTAAGCCAAAAGCGCGAGCTTCCCCCCAAACGCAAAGCGCAAACGCTGGCCGCCCACTTGATAGCATTACAAGGCGGGGCGGATATCCTGCGTGTGCACGATGTAAAAGATACGCGCAAAATAATGGATTTTTATCAAGAACTGGAGCAAGCCCGATGAACAAAATATATTTAACCCAATGCGGCCGTTTTACCGCCCGGCACGGGCACGAAGGAACCTTGGCCGAACCCGTGCATTCGCATACTTTTCATTACGAAATCACTTTTTACGGCCCCGTAAATGCCGAGGGTTATTTAATTGATTTCCGCCAGCTGGCCGATACTTTTAAAAACGAATTGGAATCCCGCCTGGAAGGCAGCGACTTGGGCGTTTTTCTGGCACAGCCCACCACGGAAGCATTGTGTATATGGATGTTCAACCGGTTAAAAGAGCGGCTGCCGCATTTGCACAGCGTAAAAGTAGGCGAGGAACCGGACCGCTGGGTTGAATACCGAGGAGAAGAATAATGCCAAAAGCCGTCCTTTCCCTGGGCAGCAATCTGGCCCCCGCTAAAGAAAATATAGACCGGGCGATACAGGCCCTGTCGGCACTGGGTACGGTCAAAGAAGTGGCCCCGTACATTGTGTCCAAACCGGAAGGTTTTACGGAACAGCCCGATTTTATCAATACGGTGGTCATTCTCAGCACGCCATATGAACCGCTGCCGCTGCTTAAAAAACTAAAAGCCCTGGAAACCCAGCTGGGCCGTACGCCGACTTTTCCCAACGGGCCGCGCGTGATTGATTTGGATATTCTGTTTTATGACGACCAAATCCTTTTTGTGGACGATGAACACTTCCCGCTTTTCATACCCCACCCGCGCCTGCAGGAACGGGAGTTTGTATTAAAACCGCTTTCGTATATTCTGTCCGATTATGTACACCCCAAACTGGGCAAACCGGTTTATCGGCTGTACCGCGAACTGATGAAGAAAAAGGCCCAGCCGGATTGCCGCATCCTTTAAACCCGGCCGGCGGTATGAGGCAAATCTTGTACGGAAAACAGTTTTTCTTTTGCTAAAAAAAAGTAAAATGTAAATATCTAATTCACAAGGAGAAACAACTGAATGAAAAAAGTTATTCTGCTTTGTATGGCAGTATCGTTATTAGGTACGGCCTGCACCACCCCCGGTAAAAGAACCGCTTGGGGTGCCGCCGGAGGAGCCGCCGTGGGCGCAGCCGCCGGAGCTATCATCGCCAATAACACGGGCGGTAAAAGCGAAACCGGCGCCATTTATGGTGCCTTGGCCGGCCTGGCCGCCGGAAGCTTGTTAGGCAACTACTATGACAAACAAGCCAAAGAATTGGCCGCCATTGCCGAAGTAGTTAAATCCGACAGCGGCATTCAGGTCTATCTGAAAAACGATATCTTGTTTGCGACCGGTAGCTCGGAACTGACGCCGGCTTCCATGCAAACGCTGACGGACCTCAACCGCGTGCTCAAAAAATATCCCAAAAACCGCATTGTGGTACAAGGGTATACCGATTCCACCGGTTCCGATGCTATTAATAATAAGCTTTCCACCCAGCGCGCCAAAGCCGTGTACGACTTTTTGCTGGGAAGCGGCTTAAAAACCTTGAGCATTACCTATGTGGGCTACGGTTCTTCCAACCCGATTGCGAGCAACGCTACGGCCGAAGGCCGCGCGCAAAACCGCCGCGTCGTGCTGCAAATTACCGCAAACGAAAAAGATTTGCAATAAACCTTTTTCCACAAGCAAAAAGGGGGCCGAACCGGTCCCCTTTTTTTGCGGTTTGCGCGCTCTGCGTTAAAACGCGCCAAAGCGGCAATCCGAAATCCTTCAACTAGGAATCAATCCCGTTTTGGGGAAGCATTCTCCTCGTCAAAAAAATGCGTAAAAAAGCAGTGGCAAAAAACGGGACAATTTGCTATCTTTTAATATATGAAAATCCTGGGCAACGAAGGGCTCAAAGCGCTTATTAAACTGTTGGAAACCGAGTCGGACACTTACGGCCCGGTGCTCAAAGGCGCTCTGGCAGACGCTATTAAAGCCAATCCCATGCAAGTACAGCAAGTGATGGAAGAAGAATTTAAAACCTCTGCCCCGCGTGCCGTACTAAATACGCTGGAAGAAATCTGCTGGGAGGACCTGGCGTCCGCCCTGGCCCGTTTCTCCGCCAAAATTAATCCGGATTTGGAAGAGGGGCTGGCGCTGCTTTCTAAATTTACAACCCCCACCACCGCCCGCGGAAATATTGCCGCCCCCTTAGATCAAATGGCTTCCGATTTGCGGCCCGTTTTGTTAAATGCCAAAAATTATACGGAAATCGCCACTGTTCTGGGTCACTATTTCTTTCATATCCAAGCCATTACAGCACTGCAAACCAATACCGATATTAAAGACATTTCTTTCGCACGCTTCCTGCATAAAAAAAGCGGCTCCAGCTTATGCGTGGCATGCCTGTATGTTTGCCTGGGGCAACGGTACGGGATTGACGCGTCCGTAGTGGACTTAGCCGGAAGAGTGTTAGTCCATATGCGTGATTTTTCCCGCAAGCAATCCTTATTTATTGACCCCCTGGACAACGGAAAAATTTTAACCGAGGACGACTGCCGCCATTATATCCGCACCCGTCAATTAGCATGGAACGAGGATTTTCTGGCGCCGCTTTCTTCCCGCCAGATTATCCGGCGTTTTATCGCCAATATGATTTATGTGCTCAATAAAGTGCGCGATGAACGGCGTTTAAAATACCTGCGCGGATATTTGGAAATTATTAAAGCATAACATTCTTTAGGAGAAACTATGAACTACTATATCT
The DNA here is from genome assembly GCA_944325225.1 of uncultured Elusimicrobiales bacterium. GTDB lineage: Bacteria > Elusimicrobiota > Elusimicrobia > Elusimicrobiales > Elusimicrobiaceae > Avelusimicrobium. The sequence goes on along the minus strand of CALUZQ010000001.1, from coordinate 32,693 downwards.
GGCTGATTATAGCCGTAGGATGTTTTGTGGGCGAACTGTTCACGATGGAATTTTCGCTGGCGTGCTTGGGATTGGGGCTGGCGGGTGCTTCGCTGGCGGCCTGGCTGGGTTTGGGAATATGGAGCCAGGTGGGCGCATTCGCTTTGATATCGGCAATTGCTTGGGCGGGTATTCGTCCGTTTGCGCGGCGACATCTATATTCCAAAGCCAAATCGGTAAAAACACCGGCTGAAGATGTTATCGGCAAAAATGCGGTGGTAGAAACCGCGATTGATCCCATTCAAAACACGGGACGGGTAAAAGTAGCCGGCGAAAGCTGGAAAGCCACCGCTATAAAACCGCTTCCGGCCGGGACGGAATGCGTGGTGGAAAAATTGGACGGCGTTACGCTGACCGTACGCGAAAAATAATTTGAGCGCCCGCCAAAAGGCGCTTATTTACAGGAGGAAAAAATGGAAATCAACAGCTTAGGATCTCTTTTTCTGCTTGCGTTTGTGTTCTTTGTAATTGTTATTATCGCCAAAGGGATTGTCATTGTCCGGCAGGCCCAAGTAATGATTATTGAACGGTTTGGTAAATACCTGGAAACACTCACCCCGGGTATCAACTGGATTATCCCCATTATGGATAAGCCGCACTTGATGCAATGGCGCGAAAACCGGGATTATATGGATGGATCCGGCCGGGTGCGCTCGGTACCGGTTACGGAAATGCGCGATGTGATTGATATGCGCGAAACCGTCTATGATTTGCCCCGCCAGAGCGTAATTACCAAGGACAATGTAAGTATTGAAATCAACGCCCTGTTGTATTTTCAGATTACGGACCCCGTCAACGCGGCGTACAAAGTGGAATCCCTGCCGACCGCCATTGAAAAACTCACACAAACCACTTTAAGAAACATTACCGGCGAAATGGATTTGGACCAAACCCTCACTTCCCGGGAAATTATCAAAAGCAAACTGCAGGTTATTTTGGACGAAGCCACCAATAAATGGGGCGTGAAAGTAAACCGCGTAGAACTGCAAGACATCATTCCCCCCGCCGGAATCCGCGAAGCGATGGAAAAACAAATGAAAGCCGAACGCGACCGCCGCGCCATGGTAACGGAAGCGGAAGGAACCAAAACAGCCCAAATTTTAAAAGCCGAAGCGGTGCGGGAATCCGAAATCAAAAAAGCCGAAGGTATGAAACAGGCCGCCATTTTGCAGGCGGAGGGTATTTCGGAAGCAAAAATTAAAGTAGCCCAGGCGGAAGCGGAAGCGGTAAAAATTGTATCTTCCACGGTGGCGCAGTCCTCCAATCCGGCCAGCTATATGATTTCGCTTAAATACATTGAAGCGCTGACCAAAATGACCGAAGGCAAAGACAATAAGATTATCTATATGCCGTATGAAGCTTCCAATGTATTAGGCGCCGTCGCCGCTATTAAAGATTTAACCGGCGGCGTACCGTCAACTAAATAAAAATGAAACCAATCTAAACCCCCGAAGTATTCACTTCGGGGGTTTTACTATACTATATTTCCTTTTTTATCGGCGCACACATTTCATTACTTACCCAGTTCCAGACGCATTACCAGATGCATTATTAGTTGACTTATTATAGATAACTCCGTTATAAGTATAAATATCCGTTAGAACATTCGGAAACATTTTTTGAAATTAAACATTTATAAGAACAGGAATACGCTCCTGTGGAACAGTACATATCACAAATTGCTTGATAATCATTTCGAGAACAAGTCGGCACAGATCCCCCCGAATAGCAGTACAGTTGTTCTCTAATAAGAGTTCCTCCGTTCCCAAAAAACCACCTGGCTGAAGTACTCCCAACAGCAGGTTCCTGTGCCAAATATCCGCCTTCATAAAATTGCCAGAGAAGATTTTATCTACGAGGCCTACCTGCAAGCGGTGGAAAAGAAATACCGCTTCTACTCATTTAGCAACAGCATGATGATTTGTAGCAATAAAAAGCCCCGGATATTTCCTCCGCCGTTGCTCTTTCTTGTTTCTCTTTAATATCCCATATTTTTACATAATCCGCTTATTTTACTGCGGCACTCTGTTTTTCCGGGATGATCTGATCGCTCCAACCAAACAACATACCGAGATTCGGCCTGTTCCAGCAATGTAGTACTTGGCATATTTTTCCCATTATCTTCCAGCCCATGTACATCAAAAATGAATAAGTTGGCATCCGAGCCATTAAACATATCAACAGCAAAATTATCACACCACAACATATAACGAGCGCTATTAGAATACTCACAGCCCGTATATTCAAGATCTAATTGGTCCCACATCTGCGGATAATCTCCATTAGCCAGGTAATAGGATTCCATAGCATCTTTTAAAGATTTTCCCGCAAGTATTAATTTTGTATAACGGGATTTAGCCACCGCTTTTTCATATTGCGGCATGGCTGCGGATGCCAGAATCCCAATAATTAAAACGACTACTAACAGCTCTATTAGCGTAAATCCGGCGTTTTTATAGCCAGGGAAGTTTTTTTGATAGATTTTGTTCATATGCAAAATTTATCAAAAAAAAAACGAGTCAAGCCCCTTCCAGGCCATGGGGTTCTGCCTTGAACAGGGTTTCGCAAAATACGGTGCTAACGCATTAGTGAAACAATTTGTTGGGAATGTTACTATAAAAGTAAACCGCCCCGCCACACGCTCTCCCTGTTAATACGACTAGTTTAAGCCACACTATTACCACAAGGCCGCGCTCTACTGCACCTTGCGGGGCAGTCCGTTTGGCCCTGACCAAGGGGGTTATAAATTACGGTAGTGCCGCAATAAAGGAACAACGGATTGGGGTTCTTTCTACAAAAGGACAAACCGACCCCAAGCGGGGGCAGCTCTTGCCCTCCCATCTCTAGAGCCGTTAACACTATGAGTTAAAAAATCCCGGGGAAGATTTTCCCCGGGATAATGGAATACTTTAAGCGGATTAATACGGTTTTCTGCCGGCTATATATAAGTCCAAGGACTGACAAACCGTAATACTGTCCTCGTTATCCCCCGTACACGCCAGCGAAGCCCCCTTCCCGGCCGTACCGCGCACATACGGGTTCCATATAATATAATTGTATTTCTTTCCCCCCAAGCGTTTGGCCGTAACACCGGGGCAGTCCGTCCCCGGGATAATGGCATTGGTGGCCGAATTAATTTTAAATTCAAAATCCTTGGTGGTAATGGTGGATTTGTCGGCGCTCATTTCCCCCGGATAAGAAATAGATAGTTTATTAAACCCCGTGGGGCAGGCATCATTTCCCGTCCGGCCGGCGGCATACGCGTAAACCGAATCGTTCAGCGCTTTTAATCCGGCCATAGCTTCCACGGCGCGCGCGCGTTCAATGGAGCGCGTATAATTAGGCAAAGCCACCGCCGTCAGCACGCCAATAATTAATACCACCGTCAGCAGTTCTATTAAGGTAAAACCGCGTTTAGTATGTTTATTCATAAGTTTTCTCCGTTGATTTAATACAGTATGGTTTAGAACGAAAGCCCGGCAATCCGGCGCGCGGCTTCCTGCGTCAGTTCGGGCGTATTAAAGGCCGTCAAGCGGAAGAACCCTTCCCCACAGCCGCCAAATCCTACCCCGGGCGTACCCACTACGCGGGCATCGCTGAGCAAGCGGTCAAAAAATGCCCAGGAATCCACCCCTTTGGGCGTTTTAAGCCAAATATACGGGGCATTTACGCCGCCAAAAGCCGTCAGCCCGGCATTTTGAAGGGCCTGTAAAATCACACGGGCATTTTGCTGATATCCGGCAATTACTTCCCGGATTTGCGCCTGTCCCAAGGGAGAAAATACCGCTTCCGCCGCCCGCTGTACAATATACGGCACGCCGTTAAATTTCGTCGTTTGCCGGCGCAGCCACAAACCATTCAACGCATGGGGTTTCCCGGCACGGTCGTAAACCTGCAGGGCTTTGGGAACCACGGTATAAGCACAGCGCGTGCCCGTAAAACCAGCCGTCTTAGAAAACGAACGAAACTCCACCGCCACTTTTTGGGAGCCCGGAATTTCGTAAATGGAATGAGGAATATCCGGCTGGGTAATAAAGGCCTCGTAGGCGGAATCGTACAGAATAACGCTGTTATTTTCCGCAGCCCAGTCCACCCATTTTTTAAGTTCCGCCCGCGACATCGCCGCCCCCGTGGGGTTATTGGGCGAGCACAAATACACCAAATCCACCCGTTCTTTAGGCAACTGCGGCAGGAAACCGTTTTCTTCCGTACACGGCAAATAGACAATACCGCCAAACCGGCCGTTCTCAAACGCACCGGTGCGCCCCGCCATCACATTGGTATCCAAATAGACGGGATATACCGGATCCTGCAGGGCCACTTTACAGGAAGTATCAAACAATTCCTGAAAATTGGCGACATCGCTTTTGGCCCCATCGCTAACGAAAATTTCATCAGCTTCCAGCTGGATATTCCGGTCCAAATAATCGTGTTTTAAAATGGCTTCGCGCAAGAAGGCATAACCCTGTTCCGGCCCGTATCCGCGGAAAGTTTCGGCGCGGCTCATTTCGTCCGACGCTTTATGCAGCGCTTCTATGACGGCCGGCACCAGCGGGCGGGATACATCGCCAATCCCCAAGCTGATGACTTGTTCGCCGGGGTGGGATTCTTTATAAGCGGCCACGCGCTTGGCAATAGTAGAAAAGAGATAGCTGCCGGGCAGCTTTAAATAATTGTCGTTTAACAGTGTCATACTTCCCCCTTATAATCTCCGGTAAACACTTCAGCAGCGGGACCGGTCATAAAGATATTTTTGCCGCTGGGCCATTCAATCAGTAAATCGCCTCCGTCCAGCTTTACCGTAATCGGATCGCCCGTTTTACGGTTCAGCACGCAAGCCACCGTCGTAGCGCACGCCCCGGTGCCGCAGGCCTTGGTAATGCCAGCCCCGCGCTCCCACACGCGCATACGCACGGTGCGGTCATTTAACACCTGCACAAATTCCACATTGGTTTTACGCGGGAACGCTTCGTGCGTTTCCAGCGCCGGGCCCCAATGTTCAATAGGCGCTTTTTCGGCATTTTCTACAAACACCACAAAGTGCGGATTTCCCATAGAAACCGCCGTTCCGCAAAACTCCGTTCCACACGCGCGCAGCGGCACATTGACGGCGCGGTCGCCGGAAATGCCCGTCATCGGGATTTCCCCCCGCGTCAGCCGAGGCATTCCCATATCCACCCGCACCATACCGGCGGCTTCGTCTATAATATCGGTACGAATAATTCCCGCCAAGGTTTCCAGCGCAATCTGTTTTTGGCGGACAATCCCCCTGCGATACAAATGCAGTGCCACGCACCGGGTGGCATTGCCGCACATTTCGGCTTCGCTTCCGTCCGAATTGATAATTTGCATGCGCATATCGGCTTGTTGGGAAGGCAACAACAGCACCAAACCGTCTGCCCCCACGCCGAAATGGCGGTCGCAGATTTTTTGGGCCAGCGCACCAGGATCCTGCACCTCGCGCGCGGTTTTCCCGTCCAGTAGGACGAAATCGTTTCCAAGTCCTGTGTATTTTGTAAATTGCATGATACAGTTATTTTATAAAAACAGACGGGCAATTTGGTAAGATATTTTTATCTTACTCAAACAGGGGTGCTTTTTATGGAATTAATGGATGTTATTAAATCGCGCCGCAGCGTGCGCAAATACCAGGATAAACCGGTAGAGCGCGAGAAAATAAACGAATGCCTGGAAGCCGCCCGGCTGGCGCCCTCGGCCTGCAATTCCCAGCCGTGGCATTATATTGTAATTGACGATCCCAAAATTAAAGAAGCATTTTGCAAAGAAGTATTTTCCGGCGTTTATGCCATGACGAAATTTGCCGAGAAAGCGCCGGTTTTGATTGCCGCCGTATCGGATCGGGGGAACTTCACCAGCCGCATCGGCAATTTTTTCCGCCGGACGGAATTTTACTTGGTGGACCAAGGCATTTCCGGCGAGCACTTTGTGCTCCGCGCGCACGACCTGGGCTTGGGAACCTGCTGGATTGGCTGGTTAAATTCCGACAAAGCCGAAAAATTTTTCCACCTGCCCAAAAGCAAGAAAATTGAGCATTTGATTGCGGTGGGATACCCGGCTGAAGAACCGGCCCCGCGCCCGCGCGAAGCGTTTGAACAGATTGTCAGCTACAACGAATACAAATCCTAGGCAGGAGCAAACGGTTTTCTGTTTTCTAAAAGCGGGCTCTTTCAAAGAGCCCGCTTTTTATTTGTCAAACTTTTCTTTAAACCATTTAATTACCCAGTCGGGTTTATAATCAATGATTTTGCGGTTGTGGCGCGTATAACTTTCGGCCGGTGCAAAAATTTGTTTTTCCCGCGGCAAAAGCGGATAAATATAATCCGTAACTATCTCTATATTGGGGTACCACAGGTTGTGTACCTTTTTGTCAATCCAGTGCTGCAGCCCCAGGTTGGGCAATCCCAATCCGGCCGATGCCGCCCAAAAAACCGAGTTGACCGCAATCACATACAACGGATATTCCGCCTTTAAAACAGCTAACAGCTGCCAAGTTTGATTGATCGCCAATTTTTTGATGTCAATTTCCAAATAGTCCGGGTTCTCAACAGGGCCGCCTTTGGTTACGCTCATTACCAAATATCCCTCTTTAATCAAACCTTCGCTAAGCGCTTTCATATGCGGATAGACATAGTTGGAACCGCGCGAATCCAGCTGCAAAAACACTATTCCTTTTTTGCCGCCGGCCCGCTGACGCACCTGCGCCAAATAATCCGCCGCGGCCCCCGCCACCGTTTGAGGAAAATACATTTGCGGCGGCGGCACTTCGGCCGGAACAGGAAGCGAAAAAGTTTCAAATAAATTCGTAACGCGATGTTTTACCTGCACGCCGTAATCGTAATAAACGGGCACGGCCAGAAAGCCCGCGGGAATATCTTTAAATGCGTCCGAATAATCGTAATTTTTCCAAATCAGCGGATGGCGGGTTCCGTTAAAATAAAACACTTTTTCAAAATGTGGATTTTCTTCCAACAGTTTCCCTACTAGAGGAGAATTGTTACGGTCAAACTGGGCGCCGACATACGCATAAAAAGGCAAATCCTGGTATTTTTGTTTGAGCGCTGCCAGCATCGGCGTAGTATAGAGATAATCGCCAATCCCCATAAAGAAAATCAGCGCCACCCCTTTTACCTGCGGGTTTACCTGGAGGGCTTTGGTTAAATCATAATAAACATGTTCCCGGCGGTACAGCGGGCGGCAAATACGGTACCAATTTTTATCCAGCGGCAGATCTTCCTGCACGGGTTCGCCCGGCTGGTGCTTTTGGTCAAAACGGTACCATACGGGCGTGTGGGTATGAATAAAAAAGCAAATTTTATGCCACAGCCAGCGCAAGGTTTCATATGCCACGCACAGCGGCCGAAAAGAATAAATCCAGGGGGTATGCTTCATATATTTATTATATAAATTACACGGCACGGCAACATCAAAAATCCCCGTTTGGTTATCAAACGGGGATTTTATATACAAAACAAACGGTATTTTTTATTGATAATACTGCGAAGAACCGGAAATCGGCTTTGCATTGATATTTCTAAAAAAATCCGTGCAGGATCCGCTGGTACAATGCCAATACATACTGCCTGACTCCAACCCAGAGGGAGAAGTGGCGGCATTTTTAACCAAAATACGCACCGCGGTAAAAGCCGTTCCTTTCACCGGAGAAACGGACGCCCCGCAATTACGGGCCCCTTCCGAAGCTACGCCAAAAGTCCAGTTCGTGGTAGTATCCCCCACTTTCACATCTAAATCAGACAAAGCCCCCGGACACGCGCGAAAAGTCGTAGCATAGAGGGCGGCTGCGTCCACAATACTTTTAGCCGTTACTACCGCTTCGGCGGCGCGGGCTTTATCTACAGACCGCTGGTACTGCGGCAATGCAATAGACGATAAGATTCCGATAATAAGTACCACCACCATCAATTCAATCAAGGTAAACCCCTGTTTCATACCGTTCTCTCCTTTATATAACTAAAATCTAACTAATAGTATAACAAAAATTTGCCCCAAACAACCGCCCGCCTGTTTGGCAGGCGGGCGGTGCGGATTAAAGATATCCTGTCTAATCTAATTTAACCAACTCGTATTCGTTGTTCCCCATACCCATTTCTTTCATATACGAAAGCTGGCGAAGCCCCTTGCGCGATTCAATGCGTTCTTTTAAATCGTGGGCTTCTTCGTCCGGCAGGGCGTACACCATATCTACGGAGGCCTGGTCCACCGCTAAAATATCGGTGGAAGCCAAAATGCCGATATTGCGGGTTTTGGGTTCGGCGGCAGAAGTGCCGGCACAGTCACAATCCACCGACATATTGCGAAGCACATTGATATAGACAATGTTCTTGCCGAAATGATCGGTTACGGCTTTGCCGCCTTCCACCATATGTTCCATAAACAGCTCTTTATTGGCGCGCCAGAGGTCGCTTCCCTGGCTGCCGTGCTGCATGGCTTTGCCCACTTTGGCGTCCGCACAGCCGATGGCAATGTTTTTAAGCGAGCCGCCAAAGCCGCCCATGGTGTGTCCTTTGAAATGCGTCAACACCACCATAGAGTCGTAGTTGAGCAAATTTTTGCCCACGGACATTTCTTTAAAATGCTTCCCGCCTTTGATGGGCAGCATTACTGCGCCGTCGGCGTCCATAATATCCACTTCGCAAAAATCCCACCCGTTGGTTTTAAGGGTTTGACGGTGCAGTTCGGTGGTGTGACGGCCGCCTTCGTAGAGCGTATTGGTTTCCACCAAGTTGCTGTTGGGGATATGCTGCTGGAGCGCTTTTACCATTTCGCGCGGAATAATGTTGGGGCCGTGCGGCTCGCCAGTGTGCACCTTGATAGCCACTTTGCCGTTTACATTTTTGGAAATTTTATCGTAAATTTTCACTAACCCTTCGGGGCTGATATCCTCTGTAAAATAAACGACGGGTTTTTGCGCCGGTTTTTCGGCTTTTACCGGGGCAGCCCCATTGGAACCACACGCCGCCAACACTGCGCAACCCGCCGCAAGAACAAACAAGTTTAGGTGTTTCATTTTCGTTCTCCTTATAAAAAATCGCCGACGGAAAAACCACGGCTTTTTTTATTGTAGCAGTTGAAGCGAACTCCAAGTCAAGTTTTTTGCATTTTTCTCCCAAATCTCCTGATTGGCGGAAATATGGCTAAAAGAAAATTTATTTACCGCGCGGTAGAAAGCGGTTTGCCAAATACAGACCAAAGTTATACAATATATACAGGCCGGAGTGTCCCTCCGGGCTGGCGTGTTTTGTACACGCCCAAAGACCGTTTTAATTTACGCAAAAGGAGACTTCTCTATTATGGCTAAACTAGTTGCTATGGACGGCAACGGCGCAGTATCCCATGTCGCCCATGCCACCAACGAAGTAATCGCTATTTATCCGATTACCCCGTCCTCCACGATGGGCGAAATCTGCGACGCGAAAAGCGCCAAAGGCGAAACCAATATCTGGGGCAATGTCCCGTCCGTAAGCGAGCTGCAGTCCGAAGGCGGCGCTTCCGGTGCGGTGCACGGTTCCCTTACCGCCGGCGCGCTGACTACCACTTTTACCGCTTCCCAGGGCTTACTTTTGATGATTCCGAATATGTACAAAATCGCCGGCGAACTCACGCCGACGGTGTTCCATGTGTCCGCGCGTGCTTTGGCCACGACGGCGCTGTCCATCTTCGGCGATCACTCCGATGTGATGTCCGTCCGCCAGACCGGCTGGGCCATGCTCTGCTCCGACAATCCGCAGGAAGCTATGGATATGGCCCTTATCGCCCAGGCCGCCACTTTGCGCGCCCGCGTGCCGTTTGTGCACTTCTTTGACGGTTTCCGCACCAGCCACGAGCTGAATATGGTGGAACCTTTAACCAAAGACCAAATGCACGAAATGATTGACGACAAACTCGTCGCCGAACACAAATCCCGCGGTTTAAACCCGGAACACCCCACCGTGCGCGGTACCGCCGCCAACCCGGATGTGTATTTCCAATCCCGCGAAGCCGTCAACAAATTTTACAACGCCGTACCCGGCATTGTGAAAGAAGAAATGGCCAAATTTGAAAAAATCGCCGGCCGCCACTACGAATTGTTCCAATATGTGGGCGACGCCGACGCCGAACGCTTGATCGTGATTATGGGTTCCGGCGCCGATGTGGCCCAGAACGCCGTGGAAGCGATGAAAGGCGAAAAAGTGGGCGTACTGAAAGTAAAACTGTTCCGCCCCTTCTCCATTGAAGATTTCGTAAAAGTCATTCCGGCTTCCGTCAAGAAAGTAGCGGTTATGGACCGCACCAAAGAACCCGGCGCCTTGGGCGAACCGTTGTTCCAAGATGTCTGCGCCGCGTTCCTGACCGACGAAGCCAAAGCCAAATTCCCCACGACTCCGCTTATCATCGGCGGCCGCTACGGAATTGGCTCCAAAGATTTTACGCCTTCTCATGTCAAAGCCGTGTTTGACAATCTGGCCGCCAAAGAACCCAAAAAAGAGTTCACCGTCGGCATTAAAGACGACTTGACGAACCTCTCCCTGCCCGAAACCAAACTGGACAATAAAGCCGCCAGCGATATTTTCGCCGCTTTGTTCTACGGTTTAGGTTCCGACGGCACCGTAGGCGCCAACAAAAACACGATGAAAATCATCAGCGCCAACGGTTTCTTTGCACAAGGGTACTTCGTCTATGACTCTAAAAAATCCGGCTCTATGACGACTTCCCATATCCGCTTCGGCAAAAACTATATCCGCGCCCCGTACCTCATTCAATCGGCGGACTTTATCGGCGTGCATATGTTTGACTTCCTGGATAAATACGATGTCCTGGGCAAAGCCAAAGAAGGCGCCACCGTGCTCATCAACTCGCCGTACAACGCCAGCGAAGTATGGAACCATTTGACTGCCGAAGTACAAAAAATCATCATTGACCGCAAACTCAAAGTGTATGTGATTGACGCTTCCGAAATTGCGCTCAAAACCGGCATGGGCAGCCGCACCAATACCATTATGCAAACGGCCTTCTTCGGCATCGCGGGCGTAATCCCAACCGAAAAAGCCATCGCCGACATCAAAGAAGCCATTAAGAAAACCTATTCCAAAAAAGGCGAAGAAGTGGTGCAGAAAAACTACAAAGCCGTAGATGCGGCTTTGGCTGGTTTGCAGGAAGTAAAATATCCGGCGGAAGTAACCTCTAAACTGCACACCAAAGCCCCGGTTCCGGCGGAAGCCCCGGCCTTTGTAAAAGATGTGCTGGGCGAAATGATTGCCGGCCGCGGCGACGATCTGCCGACCTCCGCCATGCCGGAAGGCGGCGTCTATCCGACGGGCACCACCCAATACGAAAAACGCAACATCGCCATTATGGTACCGCAGTGGGATCCCAATACCTGTATCCAGTGCGGTTTCTGCTCGCTGGTCTGCCCGCATGCGGCCATTCGCATCAAAGCGTATGACGGCGCGGCGCTGAAAGACGCTCCGAAAACCTTTAAATCCACCGACGGCAAAGCCGACTTGGCCGGGCTCAAATTCACCGTACAGGTAGCGGTGGAAGACTGCACCGGCTGCGGCGCGTGCGTATTTAACTGCCCGGCTAAGAACAAAGAAAACCCGGAAAAGAAAGCTATTAATATGGTGCACCAGTTGGATGTTCGCGAAAACGAAATTGACAACTACGCTTTCTTCCTGGGGCTCAAACAGGCCGAAGTAAAGACCAAAAAAGAATCGGTTAAAGGTTCTCAGATGAGAAAACCCTTGTTTGAGTTCTCCGGCGCCTGCGCGGGCTGCGGTGAAACGCCCTATGTAAAACTCTTAACGCAGTTGTTCGGCGACCGCTTGGCCATCGCCAACGCGACGGGCTGTTCCTCCATTTACGGCGGCAACCTGCCCACCACGCCTTACTGCAAACGCGACGACGGCAAAGGCCCGGCTTGGTCCAACTCCTTGTTTGAAGACAATGCCGAATTTGGCCTGGGTATGCGCCTGGCGTTTGACCAGCTCAACCACGACGCCAAAGCGCTCTTGAACACCGCTAAAGAAGGCGGGCTTAAAGAACACACCGCGCTGATTGACGCTATTTTGAACGCCGACCAATCTACCGACGCGGGCGTAGAAGCCCAGCGCAAAAATGTGGCCGACCTCAAAGCCATTTTGGAAAAAGGCGCCGAAAAGGGCTGCGAAGAATGCAAACGGCTCTTAAGCTTGGCCGATTACCTGGTTAAAAAGTCCGTCTGGATCTTGGGCGGCGACGGCTGGGCCTATGATATTGGCTACGGCGGGTTGGACCATGTCCTCGCCAGCGGCAAGAACATCAAAATCTTGGTGCTGGATACGGAAGTGTACTCCAACACCGGCGGACAGATGTCCAAAGCCACGCCTTTAGGCGCCAAAGCGCTGTTTGCGGCGGGCGGCAAAACCATGCCGAAGAAAGACCTGGGTATGATTGCGATGACCTACGGCAACATTTATGTAGCACAGGTTGCTATGGGCGCCAATATGAACCAGACCATTCAAGCCCTGGCGGAAGCCGACGCTTACGACGGCCCGGCTTTGGTAATTGCCTACTCGCACTGTATTGCGCACGGGATTGATATGTCCAAGGGTATGGGCGAAGCCAAACGCGCCGTACAAGCCGGCCGCTGGATCCTGTACCGCTTCAACCCCGAAGCCCGCTACGAAGGGAAAAACCCCTTGCATGTGGACAGCCCGTTAACGGCACCGACCTTGCCGTTGGCCGACTATATGAGCGGCGAAAACCGCTTCAAAGGGCTCATGCGCGACAACCCGGAATTGGCGAAAGAACTGATTAAACGCGCCGAATCCGAATACGCCTGGAGACGAGACCTGTATAAACAACTGGCCGCGATGCAACCGGCGGAAAAGGTTGAAAAATAGTTTATCAGCCAAAAAACCCCGGTCTGTTTCCGCAGACCGGGGGTTTTTATCAGTTATGATCAGTTTATTCAGTAACTAAAGAAACAAAATTTTCCGCATAACACCAAGGGTCATCATTTGGCGAACCACTCGGGCTACAGTTAGCAGCCCCACTACTAATAGATTTACAGATTTTTTCATCATACGAACAGGCACGAACCACTCCTTCTGTACGCATAACAGCCACTAATGCATATTTCACTTTAATACTAGTCACACCAAAACCAGCACTAGTATATACCGGCTTGTAGCAACGGGCGTGAGGTAGATAGCTAGAACTCGTCATATCGCAAATCCATGCCTTGGAATCAAGAGTAGGAGGAGTTATTCCCACGGCCTCCATAACTTCCCTGGGGCTCCCCTTTCTACTATAAGAACCATTGGCTAATTTATACAATTCTTGCGCTTTTACCCACGCATCCAAGTAAGTAAACGCTTGAGTGGCACGGGATTTCTCCACCGCTTTTTCATACTGTGGCAGCGCTACTGCTGCCAGTATGCCAATAATTAAAACGACCACTAATAGCTCTATTAGCGTAAATCCGGCGTTTTTCCCCGCCGAGAGGGTTTTTTGATAAATTTTGCTCATACGCAAAATTTATCAAAAAAAAAAAAAACAAATCAACCCCCTTGCCGGGGGAAGCCCGTTTGGCCTCGGCCAAGGGGGTTGCAAATTACGGTGCTAATGCATGTGGGGAACGACTTGTTGGGAATGTTACTATAAAAGCGAACCGCCACTCCCCACTCTTTGCCCGGTAACATGATTAGTTTAGGCCACACTGTTTTGCACTGTTGCACTCTACTAAAAATTTCTTAAAAACACTTTGTTTATGTACTTTTTTGGCCACAAAACCCCTTCCAGGGGGCGGATATCCGTTGCCCGTTAATGCGATTTCTTTAAGCCACACTGTTGCCATACAACCGCGCTTACCCGGTTTATGTACTTTTTTGGCCACAAAAAAGTACCAAAAAATGGGGGCCCAGCAACCCATAAAATACACCTTTCGGACGGGTATTTTATAACTCGCGCCCCAGGCGCTCAAACCATAAAATACCTGTTCGTCCGAAAGCGTATTTTATAGACGGGTTAAAGGGCCCATAAACAACCATCAAAGGAAAAGCTGTTTTCCGCTTTGCTGTTGTTGTTGCCGGGGTTGTTGCCGCGGCCGTTTAACCGCCCCTTTGTCCTGTTTATAAAAAGCGGTTTTGGCGGATCAGAAATTTTATTGTTGGAGCGCGGGCCCCGCGCGAGTTATAAAATTTCCCGCCACAACCTGCTTTTTATAGGACCCTGGGGCGGACTCTTTTTGGTACTTTTTCCCGTCGGAAAAAGTACATTTTATAATTTCGGCAGCAAAAGGGGCTTTCAGACCAGGGGATTCCGGCTCGGAGAGCGACTCATATAAAAAAGGAACGCCTTGTTGGGGACATTTCTGCAAAAATGAGCCATTACTCCCATACACGCTCTTTACTAATAACCCGAATTTCATTCCAAGCCAAAATTCTTTTTGCTAGAATAAAAGAAATTCCACAGGAGCCACTATGAAAACGCTTAGCACCGCCGTCATCGGGTTTGGATTTATGGGGAAAACCCATACTTACGGCTACAAAACAATTCCGCTTTTTTATGAGCCAGATTTTAATATCCGCCTGGCCGCCGTCTGCGCCCGCAATTACGAGCACGCCCTCGCCGCCAAAGAACGCTACGGATTTGCCCATGCCGCTCATAATTTAGACGAAATTCTTGCCCTGCCGGATATAGACATTATAGACATCTGCACCCCCAATTCCATGCACACACAGGCCATTTTAAAGGCGTTAGACGCTAAAAAACATATTTATTGCGAAAAGCCCGTTGCCTGCGGACCAGCCGAAACCCGCCTCATTCTGGCACACTCTCACTTAAACGAAGTGGTTACCCAAACGGTATTTAATAACCGTTTTTTGCCGGCGGCCAAATTGGCTAAACAATTTATGCAGGAAGAACGGCTGGGGAGAATTCTATCCTTTCGGGCCCGTATGATTATGCCCTCCAACATCAACCCGTCCACGCCGATTCGCTGGCGCAATACCCGTCAGCAAGCGGGCGGCGGCGTTCTTTACGATTTGGGAGCCCATGTAATGGATATGCTTACCTGGCTGGCTGGACCGGTTCAATCCGTCTATACCAAAAACCAAACGGCGTACGCCAAGCGGCCCGACGGAAAGGGAGGATTTGCCCCCGTAGATACCGACGACGCTTCCTACTCCGTAGTTACCCTGGCAAACGGAGCCGTAGGCATCGCCGAAGCCAGCAAATTAGCCACCGGCACCAATACCGACTTATACATTGAAATCCATGGAACAAAAGGCGCCTTGAAAATAGACTTTATGGACGCTAACTGGCTGTATTACTACGACGCCAACGCCCCTTACAAGGGCTATACCCGCCTGGAAACGGTGCAAAATTACGGCGGGGTTTCCCCCTTTCCGCCGCCGCGCCACCCGCTGGGCTGGCTGCGCGGCCATGCAGATTCGCTGTATGAATTTCTCCGTGCCGTGGCGGAAGACCGCCCGGCCCAGCCCTCTTTGCAAGACGGGCTGTATGTGCAGAGCATACTGGACGCTATGTACCAATCTGCCCAAGAAAATAAGGAAATCTCGTTATGAAAAAAGCAGCTATTATACTCATTGCCGCCGCCGTTATTTGGCTGGGATTAGATTATCACCATAAAAAAATCAACGAATTGGGAAAAAATCTTATTCTGGACGCTTATTACGGCAACTTGCTTTCCGTCAAAGAAGGGCTGGAAAAAGGCGCCCCGTTAACTTATACCCTTTATTTGCACGATCCGGACCGCGGCTACGGCGGAGTGGAATTTAACGCTTTGCAGGCCGCGGCTTCCAGCGGAAACGAAGATATCATTAATTTTTTATTGGAACAAGGGCTTTCTATAGACGAGGCCACCCCCCAGGGCTGGACGCCTCTTTTTATCGCCATACGCGACGGACGGGCCGAAGCAGCCAAACTGCTTATCTTCCGCAAAGCCAACCTAAACGCCCAGACCGACCGCGGTGCCACCCCGCTTTTGATGGCCCTTACGCAACCTTTCCCCACTGAAAAAGAACGCGAGGGATTACTGCTCTATATGCTTAAACGCGGGGCGGATGTAAATTGGACGGATAATTTTAACAACGCCCCTCTGTACTATGCGGCCGTCCTAAAAAACGCACGCGCCGCCGAACTTTTGCACGAATACGGCGCCGCACCGGACGAACAAACTAAAGAAAAAATCAAAACATTACTGGCTGGGGAAAAAGATGCGGCTTCTAAAAAAATTCTGCAGATTTTAAAACAAAAACCCAAGCCCGCACCCAAACCAGAAGATTAAAAAAAGAGCGCCTTTAGGCGCTCTTTTAAATGGCTCCCCGAGTAGGACTCGAACCTACAACCTACCGGTTAACAGCCGGTCGCTCCACCATTGAGCTATCGGGGAAAAATCTGTTTTTTACAACCGTTTATTCTGACTACCTAATTATTGTATTAAATCTGTTCGGTTTTGTAAATACTTTTTATTCCCCGACGATAAAACACTCCAAAAATCTTCCTTCCGCCGGCTTATTATGCTGATAATTACCAGCATTCCAAACACCACACTCACACTTAATAAAGTTTTTTGCAGGCCTGTCCACTCAATAAGCGCCGCCAACCCCAGCACGCAGACGCTTTCCACCGTATAAGTCGCCGTAGCAAACAATCCCAGCATCTTACTGCGGCAGGGCGAAGGCGTACGCAGTAAAATAATGCTGATAATCATCGCTCCAAAGGCACCGAACGGTATCCCGCACAAAGCCGTAGCCCCCAGCACAAGGGGCGTAGGCAAATGAAAATAAAGCACCAACACGGAAAGCAAATACCCGGCATAATTTAAACTCAACAAGGTAAAAAAAGTGAATTTTTTAGCTTTTCCGGCAAAACATAAAGCCCCCGCAAAAGCACCCAGGCCAAAAGTGGCTCCCAAAAAGCCCAAATACACGGAATTAAAACCATGTTCATAAATATAAGTGGGCAGCAGAATCAGTTCCCACGACTGTCCTAAAATAAAAGTAGGAATGGTAAACAAAATAGGTTCCCAGAGGGAACGGTCCGTCGTTAAATGGCCCCATACTTCCCGGTAGGACACCGCCGGCCGCAGCTGGCGCGGGCGGCGGTTGGTAAATACAATCACACACAGCGTTACAATCACCATGCAAAATACCGCACAGACAATCCACGCCGCCAGCAGTCCGTACCAGGCAATCACGGCTCCGGCCAATAAAGGCCCCGCCACCGACATAATTCCGTCAAACGCTTCTATAATGCCGGAAGTTTTGGACAAAGCCACATCGGCATACCGCGAAAATGTGGGCGAAAGCGCCGTCCGCGCCAGTTGGCCGGGGGCGTCAAAAAATGAACTCAAGAAAATAATCAACCCAATCAGCCAGGGCCAATCCCTCCCGCCGGCAATCAACACCGGAATCATACCGAGCAGCATCAGCTGGATAACTTCGCACGAAAGCATGGTTTTGGAACGGCCGAGCTTATCTATAACCGCCGCCCCAAACAGGGACGAAAAGATATTGGGCAATAAGGCGCAAAACCCCACGAACCCCGTCCATAACACGCTGCCGGTAGTGGAAAGGATATACCACGGAAGCAAAATCTGCATAAACTGGTTGGTTAACGACGAAAACGCCTCCGTCGTCAATAAAAGTTTAAGCGGTGTTTTGTGGGTGTTTCTAGTCAGTAATAGCATATTGCAGACCCTAAAAAATTATATAAAATGATAACAGAAAGGGGGAATTATGGCTGAATATAAGGATTATTACAAAATTCTCGGCGTGAATAAAAATGCCACGGACGCGGAAATCAAAAAAGCGTTCAAAACTATGGCCCGCAAGTACCATCCGGATATGCACCCGGAAGCCGAAAAGGCCAAAATGACCGAAAAATTTAAAGATATCAACGAGGCCTACACCGTGCTTTCCGACAAACAAAAACGCACAATTTACGACCAAGTGGGCCAACAAGGATATCAAGATTATGCCCGCGGCGGCGGGGCTTCTTCCCGGGCGAGGTCTTCTTCTTCGTCGTATGGCGGCGCCAACCCTTACCAGCAGTACCAGCAATACAGCTATGGCGGCGGGAACGGGGGCGGATTTTCCGGCTTTGCCGGCAGCGGCGGGGCGGAAGCGTTTTCTGGCGGAGATTTTAGTGATTTCTTTCAAAGTATCTTTGGCGGAATGGGCGGCGGCTTCGGCGGATTTGGCCAGAATTTCGGCCGCAGTGCCGCTTCCGGGCAGGCCGCCGGCGATGTGGAGGCCGAACTGGCTTTAAACCTGGAGGACGCCCACCGCGGCGGCAATATGCAAATGACGCTGCCCAACGGACGCACCGTTACCGTCAAACTGCCGGCCGGCGTAAGTGAAGGCAAAAAAATCAAATTAAAAGGCATGGGCAACCCTACGCGCAAAGGGAACGGAGATTTGTATTTAATTGTCAAAATCCGCCCGCATGCGATGTTTCGGCTGGAAGGAGAAGATTTGCATGTGCCGGTAATCGTTATGCCTTGGACGGCCGCTTTGGGCGGTACGATTTTTGTGCCCACGCTGGACGGGCCGGTAAAAGTAAAAGTACCGGCCGGAACGCATAACGGCAAAAAACTGAAATTAAGCGGCAAGGGGCTCAGCGCCAAAGGCAGTTTGTTTGTAACGCTGACGATTGATGTTCCGCGCACGCTAAGCAAAGAACAGAAAGATTTGTTTAGCAAATTGGCGCAAATCAGCTAATTTAGCAGCGTCCGCCGGGAACGGCGGGCGTTTATTTTACGGGAGAAATTGATGACCGCAATTACCTGCACTTATACGGGCGACGGTGAAACCGAACTGGTACACGGCCCAACGGGAAGCATCATTCAGACGGATTTGCCGCCGGATAACGGCGGGAAAGGACGCCGCTTCTCGCCTACGGACTTATTGGCTTCGGCCTTTGCTTCCTGCGTGCTGACGATTATGGGCAAAATGGCCGCCGCCCGTCATGAAGATTTTGCCGGCGCCCGCGTGGAAATAGAAAAAATAATGGCACAAAATCCGCGCCGGGTAGGCGAGTTTGTACTCAACATTACTTTTCCGGCGCATTTTTCGCCGGAGCAGAAAAAGTTTTACCAATCGGCAGTCCATGCCTGCCCGGTGCACCAAACGCTTCGGGAAGATGTAAAAATTACGGTAAATATACAGTAAAAGGAGAAACTTATGGCTATTAAAACAGTATTGGGGGAAAATTTACAAACTACAAGCATCGTGGGAGGAAAAAAAGGCGAAGTACGCTCGGCCTATTTTGAACCGCGCGAAGAAATGCAGCCCGGCGAACTGTTAGCCGCGGCCTTAGGTGCGTGTATGCTGACGATGGTGGGGTTTATGGCCTCCAAACGCGGGGAGAATGTAACCGGAACGGAACTTTCCGTCGTACCGGAATTTGACGAAAAACACAGCCGCGTGCTGAAAATTGCGTTAGCGTTTTCGTTCCCGGCTTCTTTGACCGATGAACAGAAAAAGTTTTATGCGCGCGCGGCACAAACCTGCCCGGTGCATAACAGCTTGCGCGAAGATATTTCCTACACGGTGGAAATTAAATAACAGCTGCACGGATTATTCAAATCCCGGCATTTTTCCGCCGGGATTTTTTTGTTTTTACACGATGAAAAATCTTCTTTTGCCAAATACACCCCGCCAATCCTACGCAACCCGTTGGATTAATCCTCTCGGGCTACAGATACCGCCGGGGATTCTGTTTGCCAAGCGGTTTTTGTTTCCAAAGGTTATTTACTATAATACCTATATGGAACCAATTAATTGGCGGGAATTATATGTCCGCACCAAAGAATTTGTTAAGACTTCGCTCAAAAGATATTCCGTTTTTCTCCTGCGTCTAACGCCGCACCAAAACATCGCGCAGACCGTTTTATCTTATACCTTATTGGGCTGGATTTTGCTTTCGCTCCCGTTTATGAATACGACCGATGTGTCGTTTATAGACAATCTGTTTACTTCTGCTTCCGCCGTATCCACCACCGGGCTTAACAGCGTCAACTTTGCCGATTCTTACACTTTTTTGGGTAAATTGGTGGTATTGCTGTTAATACAAATCGGCGGGGTAGGGTATATGACTTTCTCCTCTTTTGTGTTCCTCTCTTTCTCCCAGCGCCACCGGCTTCGCAAAAGCCAACAGGAAGCACTCAGCGCCGAAGTATCGCTGCCCAATACCTTAAAATTATCCGATTTTTTATGGGCCGCTATCGTATTTACCGTGATTGCCGAAAGTATCGGCACCGTCTTTTTATTCAACTACTTCCGCCACCACAATTACGGCATTTTTGAAGCGGGTTGGTACAGCATTTTCCACAGCGTATCGGCATTCTGTACGGCAGGGTTTTCCCTCTGGAGCAACGGGTTGGAGAATTTTTCCGACAGCAAAACGGTTAATGTCGTTATTTCCGCCCTCTCCCTGGCCGGTGCGATAGGGTTTATTGTAGTAACCGATGTGTTTAATTTTATCCGCCGCAAAACGAAAGAGATTACTTTTACCACCAAAATTATTCTGGTCATTACCACGGCTTTGGTTGCTTTTGGCACTTTCACTTTATTCGTTACCACGCCGGGGATAACCTTGCTGGAGGCGTTCTTTCAATCCACCACCGCCATGACGACCGCCGGCTATAATACCGTTAATATAGGGGAACTTTCCGCCTGTTCGCTGCTGATTTTAATTTTACTGATGAGCATCGGCGGTTCCCCCTCCGGTACGGCAGGCGGTATCAAAACCACCGCTTTTGCCAGCGTGCTGGCCATTACCTACAACCGGCTGCGTTTAAATAACCGCGTGGAATTTTTAGGGAAACGCATTCCCTTGGTGCGGCTGTATGCGGCTACTTCTACTTTGATGATTTATATCGTTTCTTTATTTATCAGTATTTTCTTATTAACCTGGACGGAAGACCTGCCGTTTTTGAGTCTGGTTTTTGAATCCGCCTCCGCCTTAGGCACGGTGGGGCTGTCTGCTGGGGCCACTACGCAGCTTTCCGTATGGGGAAAGCTCATCATCATTGTTACGATGCTGGTAGGACGCATTGGCGTAGTAACTTTTGGAATGGCTATTTTAGGCACCGATGAGGACGATAACGACGAACAAGAAGAAAAACCGGCGGAACGGGAAGATGTCGCCGTATGAGCACACGAAAGGAGAATCCAAATGAAATTTTATGTAATTAGCTTGGGCTGCCCCAAAAATTTAACCAACAGCGAGGAATTTTCCGCCCGACTGTTGGCAAAAGGCCATAAAATGGTTTTCTCTCCCGAAAAGGCCGACGAAATTATCATTAACACCTGCGGCTTTATTGCTTCCGCCGTCAAAGAAGCCAAGGAAGAAATTCGTTTTGCATTGGATTTAAAGAAAAAAGGAATCGTCAAAAAAGTGGCTGTTACGGGCTGTTTGGTGGAACGCTTTAAAGAACAAGTAGCAAGCGAATTTCCGGATTTAGACACCGTGTTTTCTATTACGGCGCAGGAGAACATAGAAGATATAATTAAACAACGCGGAAGCATTCTTTCTCCGCTGGCAAGCACGCTTCATATTCCCGAATATAAGATGAGTTTAACCGCTCCCCATACGGCGTATTTAAAAGTGGCCGACGGCTGCAATAACCGCTGTGCCTACTGCACCATTCCGTTTATCCGCGGGAATTACCGCTCCAAACCGATGAAAGAGATTGTGCAGGAAGCCAAGCTGATGATTGAAAACGGCGTAAAAGAAATATCGCTTATTGCCCAGGATACAACTTCCTACGGTATGGAATTATACGGCCAGCCGAAGTTGCTGGAATTATTGGAAAAATTACTCAAACTGAAAGGATTGGGGCGGCTTCGCATTATGTATGGCTATCCCCACCGGGTTACTAAAGAAATCGCCCGGCTGATGGCGGGCACCGATAAGATTTTCCATTATATTGATATCCCCCTCCAGCATATTGCGGACCCTGTTTTAACCCGTATGAACCGCCATTGTAACGCGGCGCAAATCCGCCGGACGCTGGATATGCTTAAAACCGAAGTGCCGGATATCTCCCTGCGCACGAATTTTATTGTGGGATTTCCGGGAGAAACGAAAAAAGATTTCAACGAACTTAAAAAATTCGTTAAAGAATATGAGTTTGACAATATGGGAGTGTTTGAATACTTCCGCGAAAAAGGCACCGCGGCCTATGCCATGGAACAAGTGCCCGCCCGCGTGAAACACGAACGCGCGCGAGAGTTGGAAGAAGTGCAAAGCCGCGTGATAGATAAAATCAACAAGCGGCTGATGGGCACCGTGCTGGAAGCTATTGCCGACGGGCCGGACTTCGGGCGCACCTATAAGGACGCGCCTGATATTGACGGCAAAGTTACTTTTACCCGGCCGGTGGAAACGGGCCGTATTTTTAAAGCGCGCGTGGTAGCCGCCCAAGGATACGAACGGGAACTGGAACCGCTGGAAGAATAACTATTTTTCAAAGCGCCCGGCTGATTCTGCCGGGCGTTTTTTAAAAACTTTGGGTGGCTAATCTATGTGGTAAATTTCGTAGCCCATCCACTTATTAGCCGCCGGCCTTACAGCCCCTATACTGCGGCAAAATTCTTTTAAACTCTCTACTCCAGAAGGAGCACAGAATAACCCTTCTCCGTAATTTTGATTATAACGCCGGAAAAAATAAATAACCCGTGCGCCGCCGCTTCTTTTCATAAGAAACTGAATAGTATTGTTTGAAATTTCCACAAAAGAAAGTTCCTTGTTGCCACTGCACCAGTCCATAGAAGTTTCCGTGATAGTACAACCGGGGATTTCTACCCCCATTTCAAAAAAGTTTTGGGGATAGCGGCCATTAGCCATGTAAAAAAGTTCCGCTTCGCGGGAAGCATGATTCATCCACGCATATATTTGTGCCATACGGGATTTTAAAACAGCTTTCTGATACTGCGGAACAGCTACCGCCGCCAGGATACCAATAATTAAAACCACCACTAATAGCTCTATTAGCGTAAATCCGGCGTTTTTAACGCCGGGGAATGATTTTGATAGATTTTGTTCATACGCAAAATTTATCAAAAAAAAAAAACGAGTCAAGCCCAGGGGCTGGGTTCCCTACTCAATCCCCGTTCATGCGACTGGATTTATCCACACTGTTCCCGCATAACCGCGCCCATTTAAGAACCCATATTTGGCACTCAAACAATAAAATACCTACTCGTCCGAAAGCGTATTTTATAGACGGGTTAAAAGGGCCCATGAACGACTATAAAAGGAAAAGTCGGTTCCGCTTGGCTGTTGCTGTGGTTGTTGCCGTTGAATCCGCCCCTTTGTCCTGTTTATAAAAAGCGGTTGGGGCGGATCAGAAATTTTATTGTTTGAGCGCGGCCCCCCCGCGCGAGTTATAAAATTTCCCGCCACAACTTGCTTTTTATAGGACCTGGGGGCGGACGCTTTTTGGTACTTTTTCCCGTCGGAAAAAGTACACCCGATCTGGGGGCCTCCAGGGGACAAAGCTTGGGGGCCTAATTCCAGGCCCGTTAACGCAATTCTTTTGAAACACACGCTCTACCAAAAAACTGCTCCAAAAAGTATCGCAAAATCATTCTAACCCAATATCGCCCCTGTAAAAAAATGGATTTTGCAGTAAGATAAAAAAGAGGTCTTTGTATGCCGCACCCTTTAAAGTGGTTTCGCCCCGGGCGAATCATTACAGCAAACGATACCATGCAAACGGGTTACACCTACCGGCTGAGCGAGTGGCCCGGGTGTTTCAGTACGCCCGGATTTGTGCCGGATTTATCCCCCGCTCATATGCTTAAACTAGGCGTATTTGAAGGGCATTATTTAAATGATTGCCAAGAGGAATTGCCCGTGGAGTGGTTCGCCGCCGCGGCGGAAAAATTATCGCCGCACGCACCGGACGAAACGAAAAACTGCTTTGGGGTAAAATCGCGCCAGCCCCGCAGCGAATGGCTCCGCCGCGGCTGGATTGCCCCCTTTGACCCCGACCCGCGCGGCTGGTTCCAATGGTACTGCCGTTACTGGCTGGGCCGGCGCAGCCCGGAATTAGACACCCGCCAAATCAAACGGTGGGCCGCATTTACCCGCCACCGCGCGCAAGTGCTTAAAAATTGCCGCCCCGGGGATTTATTCTGCCGCCCCCGCCAGCGCCAGGCGCTTCTTCAATGGGGCTATAATCCCTTTATTTGAACCCGCGGTTACAGTTGATTGGTAAGCGCGGTAACGATAGAAGCGGTCCAGGCAATGTTAAGGGGCTCGGTCAGTTCTTCGGAATTTTCAAAATCCTTTTCAAACAGCCGCTGGACTAATTCTTCCACAAAGCCCGGGTCGGAAATCCCCAAGCTCATTTCCTTATTGATATACAAGCTCATCTTGTCAAAGTTGGACGACCCCACCACCGCCCATCCGTCATATACCGCGGCTTTTACATGGCTCATACCGTTATAAAAATACACCCGCACGCCGTTTTTTAACAGTTTATTGGCCATGACCCGGTTGTTTACATCCATAATCCCCACATCATTTTTACCGGGCAAAATCACACGCACATCTACGCCGCGCCCCCGGGCTTCAATCAGTTCTTTTATGATGCGGTCATCGGAAAAATACGCATTTTGAATAAAAATCCGTTTTTTGGCCCGGCGGATTGCTTCGCGCTGGGCATCAAAAATCTCGGAATCATTGGGCTTGGTGTACATCAGGCGCACATCAATCATACCGGGCGCCTCGCGGTTTACTTCCCGCTGGCGTTTGCTGAACAGCTTGCGGTACGCCGCTGCATAATCGCCCCCCCAGCCGGTAAAGGACCAATTTTCATAAAAATTCTTTACCAGCCGCCCTACCACCGGGCCCTGCAGGGCCACCATCATATCGTGCCAGGTGTAGCGATATTCCTGCCCAATATTCATACCGCCGGTATAGGCAATTTTTCGGTCCACAATATATACCTTGCTGTGGTCAAAAGTGCCCCACGGGTTCAAATGGGTGCGGGCTTTGGCTTTGGAATTTTTCCGCAGATAAGAAGTAATGTACTTGGGCATAATAAAAGTTTCCGAGGTCTTGAGTTCCGGGTTTTTGCCCGAATTAAGCACGGTGTTTAATTCGTCCACCACCACCCGCACATCAATTCCTTCGTTGGCGCGGGTTTTCATCACATCGGCAATAGACAGCCCGTACGGATCGGCCATAAAAATATACACATTGGCAAAAATACTCTCCTGCGCGCGCTGCATCGCCAACATAAAATGCGGGAAAAATTCCTCCCCGTCTATCAATAAAGTTACAAACGCTTTATAGTTTTGTTTACTGATTTTTTTATCCAGCCAGCGGTTAAAATCGGTTAAATCCATTTCGTCGCCGGACTGATTTAACGGCGGGATTTCTTTCAAATCCCACGCATGCGGCGGCAGTGCGGTATATACGGTGGAAGTGCCAAACGCTGCCAGGCGGTGCACGGTGGTAAACGGCGCTTTGACGATACTAAATAAATGGCTTTTTACAAAAAAGGAATAAATAAACGAAGCGGAAAAGCCCAGTGAAGTCATTTCCTTTTTAACTTCATAATAATCGGGCAATTGCAGCTGCAGCTGTGTATGGGTTTGGGTATCCAAATAGATAAAGGGAGAAGCCGGCACCCTGTCTAAACGCAATAAAAAGCGGGTATAAGGTTCCCCGGCCGCTGATACCATTTTTTTAAGTTGTTCGTTGACCAGCAAGTCAAATTGTGCGGCTTCTATTTTGCCCACAATTTCAATTGCACCGGGAGCATCTTTTAACTGTACCAAATCGGGTGTTCCGTCGGCCCGGCGCAAAAGCATCGTTTCATAATTTTGAATGAATAATAACACCCCCTGCCCTTCCCGCGACGGCACCAGGGGTGCAATAGTGCGTTTTAATACTTCGGCCCATTCCCGTCCTACAATAACCACCCGGCGGCTGTGATCCAACCCTTCCGGATTCTTTACCCGAAGCGGCTCCAGCCGGGCTAAATGTACATTGCCTTCCAGCTGTACTTGATTTAAATCCGCCGCGAAGAAAAAGGATTCCCCCTGGAAGTCATATTGGATATAGAGCATATGCCCCTGTAAAAACGCGTCCGCCGGTTCCACTTCGTGTTGAGCCACCCGGCGAAGGGCTTGCTGTTTGTGGGCATTATGCACGCAACCACAAAAAACGATACTGAAAAATAAGCACAAGAATAAGCGAAGTTTAATCATAGCATGCAACCAAGTAAAAATTCTGTTATTCCAGGTAAGGTTTTATCTCCTGATAAATTCGGTCGGCCACTATTTCATAACCGGCGGAATTGGGGTGCACCATATCCGATTTATAGCGGCGGTCGTTAAAAATTCCTTTTAAGATACCCGGCACAAAAACAGCGCCTTTTTCTTTAGCTAATTTTCTGTAATTTCTGGAGTAACCGTCCATACCCGGGCCGCCGGTATCCACAATCACCGCCACGGCGCCGGCCTGCTGCACGGCGTCCACAATCCGGGCCACCGCCTCTACGGCGGCCTGCATACTGCGGCTTTGCATATAATCATTGGCGCCAAATTCAATCAGTACCATATGCGGGTTCTGGCTAAGCACTTCCGCCAGCCGGGACGGAGCATGAACGGCCGTTTCGCCCGATTGCCCCAGATTAATCACTTCCCGCCCTAATTTGCGGGATAGAAAATCCGGATAACTGCTTCCTTGCGGTGCACCGTAACCGGCGGTTAAACTGTCCCCAAATGCGACGATAGCCACACCCGGGTTACCCAAATTCTTAATTTCGGGAGTATCTTTCATAAAATAATACACGGCGGCAGCCGCCAACAACAGTCCAATCCATTTTTTCATAAAAACGCTCCTATTTATTATAACAAAGGTTTCCGTACGCGCGTTGGAAAAAAGGGTTGACTTTTGGCTTCTTTATTATAAGAATAAAAGTATGAGAAAACCTTTAACCAAAGACGAAGAACATAGCTTGCTGGACGCAGCACAGCTTGTACGCGAACATTCTTATTCGCCCTACTCTAAATTTAAAGTAGGGGCCGCCGTACTGAGTGAGGACGGCCGAATCTTCCAAGGAACCAATATTGAGAATGCTTCCTATGGGCTGACCGTCTGCGCGGAGCGAAATGCTATTTTTGCAGCGGTAGGCGCCGGGGCGCGGCGGCTGCGGGCATTGGCTTTGGTTACGCAAAAACTGCCGGGTATGGCGTTTAACTCGCCCTGCGGCGCCTGCCGCCAGGTCATGAGCGAATTTATGCCCCCTGATACGCCTATTTTAATTGCCGTATTGGATAAGAACAAACGCACCGTTTACCGCAAAACACTGCGGGATTTGATGCCTTTCCCGTTTGATAAATTTTCGGAAAAATAAACGCGCGGCACAGCCGCGTATTTTTTGGGGGATTTATGACACAAACCGTCTATAAAGGACTTGCGGCGTGGACCTTGGAAAACGACGCTCTCCAACTTACTTTTCTGCCTGGCTATGCCTGCAAAATGGCCAGTTTAATCAGCAAAAAAACCGGCCGTGAATTTTTGTTTCAATCGTCCGACCCGGTACTGCGTATTCCTCCTTACGGAGCCGCTTTCGCCGATTATGACTCCAGCGGCTTTGACGAGGTTTTCCCCTCCATAGATGCCTGCCCCTATCCGGACGGTTCCTGGAAAGGTATCCCCGTGCCGGACCACGGCGAAGTGTGGGCCATGCCTTGGGAAAGCGTCCGCTCGCCCGACGGACAGGCCGCCAAAGCGTTTGTAAAAAGCCAGGCCCTTCCGTATATTTTTTCCAAAAATATCACACTCAAAGCCAACGAAATACACCTGGACTATTGCGTAGAAAACACTTCTAACGAAGATTTTAAGTTTATCTGGACGCCCCACTGCCTGCTGGCTTGTTCTCCCGCTACGCGGCTGCTGATACCGGAAAATCTAACCGAGATTATCACCGTGGAACATTCCACCAAACGCCTGGGCCCTTGGGGCACCCGCCACACCTACCCGCTTACCACCGATGTACGCGGGCTTAAAATGGACTTGGCCGCCACCGAACCGCGCACCGTGCGCAACTGCGAGAAATTCTATTTTACCGAGAAAAATACCGCCGGCTGGTGCGGCATAGAACATACCGACACCGGCGAAAAACTCCTCTACACCTACGACGCCGACAAAGTGCCCTACCTGGGCGTTTGGAAAACCCAAGGCGGTTACCGGGGCGATTACAACCTGGCGCTGGAACCCTGCACCGGTATTTACGACGATTTGTATGTAGCACATAAAATCCGGCGGGCGGCGGTGGTCGGCCCCAAGGCCTGCTGCGAATGGTCGTTTAAAATGACGGTACAATAAATTTAATTCGGGTGCTTTCGTATCCGAAAGGGGAAAATACTATGAACCAACTGGCCTTACGAAGCAAATTCAACGAAATATTTAAAAAGGAAAAATTATATTTTTTTGCGCCGGGGCGCGTCAATCTAATCGGCGAACACACCGATTATAACGGCGGCCATGTATTCCCGTGCGCTTTGTCTTTCGGCACGCACTGTGTGTTTTGCAAACGCGACGACCGCAAAATACGGCTCTACTCCCTCAACTTCCCGCAGCAAGGCATTATTGACGCCGATTTAGATAACATCTCCTACAACAAAAAGCAAGATTGGGCCAACTATCCGCTGGGCGTCATCAAAACCCTGCAAAACCACGGTTACAAAATTGACCAGGGATTTGAGCTGATGTTCTGGGGCGATATTCCCAACGGAGCGGGGCTGTCGTCCTCGGCCTCTATTGAATTAGCCACCGCCGTGGCGATGAACAGCGTGTTTAAGCTCTATATTCCGCAGGTACAGCTGGTAAAATTCTGTCAGGAAGCGGAGAATAAATTCGTCGGTATGAACTGCGGCATTATGGACCAGTTTGCAATCGGTATGGGCAAAGAGGGCTGCGCCATTTTACTGGACTGCAATACCCTGGACTACGATTACGCCCCCCTGGATTTAAAAGGCATTTCCATCGTGATTATGAACACCAACAAACGCCGCGAATTGGCCGATTCCAAATACAACGAGCGCCGCGGCGAATGTGAACGCGCCTTAAAAGCCCTGCAGGCGCAGCTGCCGGTTAAATCCCTGGGGGAACTGAGTATAGAAGATTTTGAAAAACACAAAGATTTAATTGTAAACCCCACGGAACGCAAACGCGCCAAACACGCCGTTTACGAAAATCAGCGCACGCTGCAGGCCGTCCAAAAATTAAAAGAGGGTGATTTGGAAACTTTCGGCAAACTGATGAACCAGTCCCACATTTCCCTGCGCGACGACTACGAAGTAACCGGCAAAGAATTAGACGCTCTGGCCGAAGCCGCCTGGCAGCAAAAAGGCGTACTTGGCGCACGCATGACGGGCGCCGGATTCGGCGGCTGTGCGATTGCGCTGGTAAAAGATGAAAATCTGAAGGATTTTATAGACAATGTAGGCAAAATCTACCGGGAAAAAACCGGGCTGACGGCTGATTTTTATATTGCTTCCGTCGGCGGGCCGGCGCGGCCCGAAGAAAAGCGCTACTAATCGGAAAGGAGAAAGATATTTTATGAAAAACATTTTAGTCATCGGCGGGGCGGGCTACATTGGCTCGCACACGGTAAAAATGCTGGCGGAAAAGGGTTACAACCCCGTTGTGTTTGATAACTTATCCAAAGGGCACCGCGAGGCCGTGGCCCGCTATCCTTTTGAACTGGGCGACCTGGGCGACAAAGCGCGGCTGGCCGAAGTATTTAAAAAACATCACATAGACGCTGTGATGCACTTTGCCGCTTTTATTGAAGTGGGCGAAAGCGTGAAAGAACCCTCTAAATACTACCACAACAATGTGGCCCAAGTGCTTAATTTGTTAGACGCTATGGTAGAAAATGACATTAAATACTTTGTCTTTTCTTCCACCGCCGCCACCTTCGGCGAACCCGTCAAAGAAAAAATTGACGAAACCCACCCCCAAAATCCGATTAACCCCTACGGCAATACCAAACTGATGGTGGAAAAAATGCTCTCGGATTTTGACACCGCCTACGGGCTCAAAGCCACCGCCCTGCGTTATTTCAACGCCAGCGGCGCGGACGACTCGGGCGACATCGGCGAATCCCACGATCCGGAAACGCACTTAATTCCCATTGTACTGCAAGCCGCGGCGGGCAAACGGCCGTCTATTAAAATGTTCGGCGACGACTATCCCACCCCCGACGGAACCTGCGTGCGCGACTATGTACATGTAAACGATTTAGCCCGCGCCCATATCTTGGCATTGGAAAAAATGTTTAAAGATAATACCAGCGAGCGTTTCAATTTAGGCAGCGGAAACGGCTTTTCCGTGGCGGAACTGGTCAAAGAAGCCAAACGCATTACGGGCATTGATTTTAAGGTGGAAGTAGCCCCCCGCCGCGCGGGAGATCCCGCCGTTCTGGTGGCCGACAGCGCCAAGGCGCAAAAAGTGCTCGGCTGGAAACCCGAATATAATTTGGCCCGCATTATTGAAACGGCCTGGAACTGGGAACAACACCGCAAATTCTAGGAGAAACTATGGATATCAATTTGCTGATTGACCAACTGGTCGCTTTCGCCGTGAACGAAAAACTCCTGCCCGCGCGGGACCGCGTGTGGGCGGTAAACCAACTGCTGGACCTCTTGCATTTATCCGACTATACCCCCAGCGGTTTTAAAGGCAAAACGCCGGCTTATCCGTGCGAAATCCTAAAAAATATCTGCGACTGGGCCTCCCGACAAGGGCTTATTGAGCCCGATACGGTAACCATGCGGGATTTGTTTGACACCAAACTCATGGGCGTATTTGCCCGCCAGCCATCGGCGGTAACGGAGGAATTTTTCGCGCTGTACAAAAAAAGCCCCAAAGCCGCTACGGACAAATTCTACCACGACGCCCGCGCGCTGGACTATATCCGCACCGAACGCGTGTCCAAAAACCTGGCCTGGAAAGCCCGCACCCCGTACGGCAATTTGGACATTACGATTAATATGTCCAAACCCGAAAAAGACCCCAAAGATATCGCCGCCGCGCTGAAAGTAAAAGCGTCGGCCTATCCGCCGTGCTTATTGTGCAAAGAAAACGAGGGCTATGCCGGGCGCGTCAACCACCCGGCCCGTCAGAATTTACGGCTGATACCGTTGGATTTGCTAAAAGACGGCAATCCGTGGTATTTGCAGTATTCGCCGTATGTGTATTACAACGAGCATTGTATTTTCCTGTCCGACAAGCACGAACCGATGAAACTGACTAAAAAAAGCTTTGCGCGGCTGCTTAACTTTGTGGATTTTCTGCCGCACTATTTTATTGGTTCTAATGCGGATTTGCCCATCGTCGGCGGTTCCATTTTAACGCACGACCATTTCCAGGGCGGGCGGTATGTGTTTGCGATGGAAAAGGCCCCGGTGGAAAAGAGTTTTAAACTCAAAAAATTCCCGCGCGTAAAAGCGGGTATCGTCAAATGGCCGATGAGCGTCATTCGCCTAAACGGAGCGAAAAAGGACCTTATTGAAGCGGCGGACTATATCCTAAAAAAATGGCGCGTTTACAGCGACCCCAAGGCCGATATTTTAGCCAAAACGGGCGATACGATGCACAATACGGTTACGCCGATTGCCCGCCGCCGCGGCAAAGCGTTTGAATTGGATATTGTGCTTCGCAACAACCGCACGACGGACGAGTTTCCTTTGGGCATTTTCCACCCGCACGAAGAAGTGCACCACATCAAAAAGGAAAACATCGGGCTCATTGAAGTAATGGGGCTGGCGGTACTGCCGGCGCGGCTGGCCAAGGAATTAAAGGACTTGGAAGCCCCGCTGATTAAAAAGGACCTAGCCGCCATTCAAAAAAATGAAGCGCTTGCCAAACACGCGCCGTGGGCGGAAGAATTGCTGAAGAAATATACCTTTACCGCCCAAAACGCGGCGGAAATCCTGCGCGCGGAAGTGGGAAAAGTGTTTGCGCGCGTATTGGAATACGCCGGCGTTTATAAACGCACGCCCGATGGGCAGGCCGCGTTTGAGCGCTTTTTAAAAAAGCTGTAATAAATTTAACACCCCCCGACATAACCGGGGGGTGTTTATATTTCAAAATTTTATTATTCCAATGCATACATTGGCTGAGGCCAATAAGAAACGGGATCTTTTCCGCCGCTTAACTTTTGACAAATCTCTTTTCCTTTTGAATTATTAGGCAAAGGCCAACAATACTTTTTCTCCGGCTTATTCCATTTCTGCTCAAAGACATGAAAATAGCGTAAATAGTATCTACGGCTTTCTATTAAGATTCCCCCATTGGAAATTTCCACAATGGAAATATCCTTATTGCCCGGACAGCCATTGAAAAAATTCTCTGTTTGATTACACCCGGGAACAACAACTCCCAGTTCCAAAAAAGTGGAAGGATAGCGTCCATTGGCTAGATAAAAAAGTTCCGCTTCACGGGAAGTATAGTCGCCCCATTTATAAATTTCCACCATGCGGGCTTTAATAATTGCCATCTCATACTTTGGCAGGGCCACCGCCGCCAAAATGCCTATAATTAAAACAACCACTAACAGCTCTATTAGCGTAAATCCGGCGTTTTTACAGTCG